>CATJIF010000104.1 GCA_949740445.1 uncultured Peptostreptococcaceae bacterium
ATTTTCTTCTGCGACTGCCGGGGCTCTCGTCTAACCCTGGTTGAGAATTTCCATAAACTCTTCGCCGGTAATGGTTTCGCGCTCTAAAAGGAAGGCGGACAGCTCGTGCAGCTTGGCTTCATTGGCGCGCAGGGTTTGCAGCGCCTGCTGGTGGGCATCGCGCACAAGGGATACGACCTCCTGGTCGATTTGAGCGGCGGTTTGCGCCGAGCAGGCCAAAGCGGCATCGCCGCCCAGGTATTGGTTGGAGACGGTTTCCAGCGCCACCATATCGAACGTATCGCTCATGCCGTAGCGGGTAATCATGGCCCGCGCCAGCTTGGTCGCCTGCTCGATGTCGTTGGAAGCCCCAGAAGTAACCGAACCGAACGCCACTTCCTCGGCAGCGCGTCCGCCGGTGTAGGTCATAATTTTGGCGAAGGCTTCTTCTTTGGAGAGCAGTACCTTCTCTGCTTCGTCTACCTGCATAGTGTAGCCCAGTGCGCCAGAAGTGCGAGGGATAATAGTAATTTTGTGAACCGGCGCTGTGTTTTTATTTTTAGCGGCAACCAGTGCGTGGCCGATTTCGTGATAGGCGATAATCTTCCGTTCGCGGTCGGAAATCACAGCATTCTTGCGCTGATAGCCGGCGATCACCGTCTCGACGGCTTCTTCCAGGTCGCGCTGGCTTACGCGTTCCCGTCGGGCCTTCACTGCCATGAGGGCGGCTTCGTTGACAATGTTGGCAAGCTCGGCGCCAGAGGCGCCGGCCGTGGCCCGCGCCACGGCATCGAAGTCGATGGCAGGGTCGTATTTTACGTTCTGCGCGTGTACTTTCAGAATCGCTTCGCGGCCTTTCAGGTCAGGAAGCTCCACGGGGATGCGCCGGTCGAAACGCCCGGGGCGCAGGAGCGCTTTGTCTAGCGTTTCCGGCCGGTTGGTGGCGGCTAAGATAACGATGCCCTTGCCGGCATCGAAGCCATCCATTTCCGCTAACAACTGGTTTAGCGTCTGTTCGCGCTCGTCGTTTCCGCCGATGCCGTTTCCGCTGTCGCGCTTTTTGCCGATGGTGTCGATTTCGTCGATGAAGATAATGCAGGGAGCCTTTTCCTGCGCCTGCTTAAAGAGATCGCGCACGCGGGCAGCGCCCATGCCCACAAACATCTCTACGAATTCAGACCCCGAGATGGAGAAAAAGGGAACGCCGGCTTCTCCGGCAACCGCCTTGGCCAGCAGGGTTTTGCCGGTTCCCGGAGGACCGACCAGCAGAGCGCCCTTGGGCATTTTTGCGCCGATTTCGCTGTAGCGGTCCGGATTGTTGAGGAAGTCCACGATTTCGCGCAGCGCCTCCTTGGCTTCGTCCTGTCCGGCCACGTCGGCGAAGGTTTTGCCGGTGGAAGCAGCTTCGTACACCTTGGCATTGCTCTTTCCCATGCCGCCCATAAAGCCGCCCATGCCACCCATGCTACTCATGCGCTTGGCCATCATGTTGCTGAGAATGCGCCCGAGGAGCACAAACAGCAGTATGGGGAACACATAGCTTGTAAGGATGGTGGCCAGCGGGGAAGGTTTAGGATCTTTTACCCGGCCGAAAGAAACTCCTGCCTCGCGCAGGGTGGCGACAAGGGAGGGGTCGTTCATATTGCCGGTGGTGTACACCTGAACTTCGGGATTTTTGAGGTTTTCCAGCGCCTTATCCGTAGGCGAGAAGTAGATGGTGTCGGTGGTAATTTCTACAGTCTGCACCTGGTGAAGCGCTATCATGTCCAAAAACGTGTCGTAGGTGGTAGCCTCGACCATGTTGTTGGCCTCGCCCAGCAGCGGCGATATGAAGGCGTTAAAGCAAAAGACTGCCAGCATAACGACAAAATAATAATAGAAGAAAGATTTTCTGGGGCGCTGGGGCGGGTATTGCCCCGGCCCCATGCCCGGGTGATTTGGTCCCATGCCTGGCGGGGTTGGCCCCATACCCCCTGGCTGAGTGGGCCGACCTGCGCCCGGATGTCCTGTGCGTTCCGATTGGTTTTGCTGATTGCCAGCGCTGTCAGAGTCGGGTGCGCTGAATAGAGCGGTGCGGTTTGTGTATTGTGTTGTCATATAAAAACCCCCTTCGTTATTAGGAAATGGCCGTTATACGGAATGGCAGCCGCCTGACTGTCCGCGGCTGAGAAGATCGTTGAGCAGAGTCAGTCCCTCTAAAATGGTTTTTCTGTCGCTGGAGGAAATGTGGCTGAGGCAGCTCAGATACGATGTGTCGATGGTTTGCTCGATCTGCATCAGCCGGTTTCGGCACTGGTCGGTCAGCGAAATCCAGACAATGCGCTGATCCTTTTGATCGCGGGTGCGAATTAAAAGGTGGTCGCGCTCGAGGCGGCGGCAGATCGCCGACAGATTGCTGTTGCTCATGTGCAGATGCCGGGCCACATCGGTTATTTTACCCATGCGGCAGCGGTGAATATACAGAAGGATAATTGCCTGCGGCACGGTGATGCCAAACGGTTCGTAAAACTGGCGCAGGGCATCCTGCATCTGGCAGGAAATTTGCTGCAAAAGGCGCTCTACAGCAAACTTGAAATCCTGCGGGTCTATTTTGTTTGCTGCGCCTGCCCCACCGGCAGGTCTGCTGTCATCGCCGGTGGGAACGGCCGTCCAAGCGGCAGAACCTTCGCATTCTCCAGCGCGTTCGGTGCTTTCAGAAGCGATTGGTGGTCGAATCAATTCTTGCGGGATTGAGGTATGTTTCATACAGCTCCTTTCTATCGGCAGCAGGGACAACCGAGTAACAAATTATTTTTATAAATAATATTTCGTGTATTAAATATTACTGCACGAATGTAAAAACGGCACATATATTCTGTGAAGATTTCGTGAAAGTATGATGAACGACGCGTGTGTCCCTGCCAATCAGGGGGATTCAGCAAGCAATGATAAGAAACCGCTGCGGCCGTGGGATAGAGTGTCGCAGGTTTGGCGATTTCGGTTGAGGGAAAAAAGAAAAGGCGCTATAATACATATGGATTTCTATACAGAAAACGACGATTGTACCGCACCGGATGAGCGTGGCGGTACGAGGAGGATGGCAAAGATGAGATTGATTTTTATTCGGCATCCGCGAACCGAAGCAAATGAGAAAAAACTGGTGTACGGCCGAACCGATGCGCTGTACTCTCAGTCAGGGCTTGCGACGATTCCAGGAATTGTTGCGGCGCTGCACGACATCCGCATCGACAAACTATATACCAGCCCTCTGACGAGGACCAGGCTGCTGGCTTGTGCCATCGGAGAGGATCATGGAATTATGCCTGAAGATATTGCAGAGGACGAACGCATAATCGAAATGGATTTCGGCCTGTTCGAGAATAAGACGATCCCTCAGCTGCGGCAACAATACCCAGAAGAGTACGGGCAATACATAAAGCAATTCGAAGAGTATGCAGTTCCGCAGGGAGAATCTTACCGGCAGGTATATCATCGCGTGGGCGCGTTTTTAGAAGAAATCTACGAGATTTATGAGACGCGGAGTGCAGGCGGCAGCGGTGCGGCAGGCGACAATAGCGAGGATGCAAATGAGAAAAAAAGGCAACCGGCTGAACGCACAAACCTGGCTGGCACCGGCCGTCGAAAAGCCACCGGGCAGCAAGGGCAGCCGGGGCAACAAGGCTTTGCAGAGCGAACTGTAGTCGCAGTCGCCCATTCCATGGTCATTCACGCCGCGCTGGCACATCTGCTGCATCTAAACCTGAGCGATGTCTGGCACATTAAAGTAGAACCAGGTTCGATTGTGGATTTGGATTACCGCTGCGGGTTTGCTATGCTGCAGGAATTAAAAGGGCCGTATAATGTACGGGAAGCGGTACAGGCGGAAAGGAACACGTGATGCGCAAAGAGAAACGAGCCGCGTTGCGCACATCGAATTGAGGGCGAAAGACGGCTAAGCCCTTGATTTTTGGGTAAAATATGGGTATAGTAGTAGAATCAGAACCCCATCGGCTCTGAATGGCATGTGCATGTGCGCCTGCCGCATGGAGCGATCATTGAGAGATTAAAATACATCCGGGATGGTACAGAACCGCCGTACAAAGACAATCGTATTTTTTACGGTGCTGCTGCATTTTCCGGTTTTTTGCGAAAGGAGAATACAATATGAGCGATACGAATATCGGCTGCACCTGCGGCGGGGTGGCTGGCGGAGATAAGAAAACCGGCAAAGAGCCGTATTACATTACAACACCGATCTATTACCCCAGCTCAAACCTGCACATCGGCCACACCTACTGCACGGTAATGGCGGATGCTATGGCCAGATTTAAGCGCCTCGAGGGCTACGACGTGCGGTTTCTTACAGGCACCGACGAGCACGGACAGAAAATCCAGAAATTAGCCGATGCCGCGGGCGTATCGCCGCAGGCATATGTAGATAATGTGGTAGAAGGCATCAAAGAGCTGTGGGCTACGATGGAAATTTCCTACGACGATTTTATTCGCACCACGGAAGAGCGCCACGTAAAGCGCGTACAGCAAATTTTTCAGAAAATGTACGAAAAGGGCGACATCTACAAAGGCGCATACGAAGGGCTTTACTGCACGCCTTGCGAGGCCTTCTGGACCGAAACCCAGGCCGTGGATGGAAAGTGCCCCGACTGCGGGCGGCCCGTGGAAAAAGCAAGCGAAGAGGCATACTTTTTCCGCTTGTCGAAATACCAGGATCGCTTGATTGACTTGTTCGAAAACAATCCGCAATTCCTGCAGCCCGAATCCCGGCGCAACGAGATGCTGGCCTTCGTGCGGCAGGGGCTGGACGACCTGTGCATTTCGCGCACCAGCTTCGACTGGGGCATCCCTGTGCCAATCGACGAAAAGCACGTCATCTACGTCTGGTTGGATGCCCTGTCCAACTATGCGACAGCGCTGGGCTATCCGGAAACAACCGACGGCCTCTATGCGAAATACTGGCCGGCAAACGTTCACCTGGTCGGCAAGGAAATCGTCCGCTTCCATACAGTCATCTGGCCCGCCATGCTGATGTCGCTGGAAGAACCGCTGCCGAAGCAAGTGCTGGGCCACGGATGGATTCTGCTGGAGGGCGGTAAAATGTCGAAATCCAGAGGCAACTGCGTCGACCCGGTCAAACTGATCGACCGCTACGGCGTGGACGCCCTGAAATACTTCCTGCTGCGCGAATATACCTTTGGGCAGGATGGCGTCTTTACCAATGAAGTCATGCTCAACCGCATGAATTACGACCTGGCAAACGATCTGGGCAACCTGGTCAGCCGCACAGTCAGCATGATTGAAAAATACGACGGTGCAGAAGTACCGGCAGCCGGAGAAAGCGCCGGGCCCGACGAAGAGCTGAAAGCGATTGCCACAAAAGCCGCCGACAAGGTATCGGCGCAGATGGATAAATTCAGCTTCAGCCTGGCGCTGGAAGAAATCTGGATTCTCATTCGAAGAACGAACAAATACATCGACGAAACCATGCCCTGGGCGCTGGCAAAAGACCCGGCGCAGAAGGCACGGCTGGATACCGTAATGCACAATTTAGCGGAAGCGTTGCGCATCGTCTCGATTCTGATTTATCCGTTTATGCACACGACCTCCGAAAAAATCCGGCAGCAGCTGGGCATTGCCGAAGCGCCCATCCGCTGGGAGGATGCCTTTGTATTCGAAGGAACCACGGGCGCGCACGTAAAAAAAGGCGCGGCGATCTTTCCGCGCATGGATGTGGAAAAAGAGCTGGAGGCGCTGAAAGAAATGCAGGAGCGGCAGGCGCAAGAAGCACAGCAGGCAGAACAGGAGGCAAAGCAGAGTGCAGCGCCATCCGCACAGGCAGACGGCGAACCGGCTGCTGAAAACAGCGAAAACGAAGGAGAAGCGCCGGAGATTCCTTACAAAGCCCCCATAGACTACGAAGACTTCGCGAAGATCGACTTCCGCGTGGGCAAAGTGCTCTCCTGCCAGCGGCATCCCAAAGCAGACAAACTCCTGGTATTCCAGATAAAAATAGGAAGCGACGTGCGTCAGATCATCTCCGGCGTGGCCGAATTCTTTACGCCGGAAGAATGCGTAGGCAAAAAAGTCCTGGTCGTAGCCAACCTCAAACCGCGGAAACTGCGCGGGCTCGAATCCAACGGAATGCTGATGTTTGCCGACAACGGCGGACGCTTCGAATTTATGACCACCATCGCACGGGACGGCGAAATCGTCAGTTAGGCGGTGAGGCATGGAACATCAAACCATCGACAGAAAATCGCAGGCGGCAGTGCTTATGCAGGAAACCGCTTGCGCGGATGCATCCAGCGCAGCGGTTACCTCTGCTGCGCAGGCGAAACTTTTGTTCGATTCGCACGCACATATAAATGAAGAAAGATTTGCAGACAAGCGCGCTTCGCTGTGCGAAGCGATTCAGGCATCGAACTTAGCCTATGTAATGGATATTGGCTTTGATCTGAACAGCTCGCGACAGGCCCTCAGCGATGCGCAGGCGTGGGACTTCTGCTACGCAGCGGTGGGCGTGCATCCTCACGATGCGGAAGGGATGGACGAAAGCGCGCTGAAAGAACTGCGGGCGCTGGCCGGGCACCCGAAAGTCAAAGCCATCGGCGAAATCGGGCTGGACTATCACTACGACAACTCTCCCAGAGAGCTGCAGCAGCACTGGTTTCGACGGCAGCTGCAGCTGGCTATAGAGCTGGCAATGCCCATCGTTATTCACGCAAGAGAAGCCGACGACGATGTGCTGCGCATTCTAAAAGAAGAGGGGGTATTCCATGCGCAGAGAACAAAGCAGTTTCCGCCGCAGCCTGACGGCACGCCGGATGCCCGGTTGCTGCTGCACTGCTTTTCCGGAAGCCGGGAGCTTGCGCGGCAGTATACAGCGCTGGGCGCCACGATTTCCATCGCCGGGCCGGTGACCTATAAAAATGCCCGCCGTACCGTAGAGGTGGCACAGAGCATAGAGCTGTCGAAGCTTCTGGTCGAGACCGATGCGCCCTACCTGGCACCGGAACCTGTGCGCGGCCGGACTAACCTGCCGCAACACGTGGAGCATACAGCGCGGAAAATCGCTGAGCTGCGTGGAATTTCCTTTGAAGAAGTGGCGCGGGCTACCATGGAAAACGCCCGCCGGTTTTTCGATATATAAATAAAGAGGCGCGCTGCAAAGCACGGTCCGTTCCGTTCGCAAACAGCGCCTTTTTTATACAAAAAACGGGCTGGTAAACGATGGATAAAAATTAAAAATAATGGATGTTCCACCTGATTCATCAAATTATTTGGCGTTTTAAGAGAAGGGGACCGGAATTTGGAAGTGCAAAAACGATAAAAAATTTGCAAAACATCCTTCAAAGACTTGAGTTTCATTTAGCTTTATGATAAAGTGATAATACTAATTCTTATACTCTACCCTGCTGCTGTGCCGCCCTTTTGTACATACAAAACAGGGGGCAGAGCCCAGAGCAGATGGAGAAAGAAGAAGGCCTGTGTGTGTAGCTTTTGAGTTCTAAATTGGAGAAGTAACGGGAAACCGGGAAAGTAGCGAAGGAAAGGCGAAGTGCGCTGTTGGATTCTGAAAGCCGTCTTTAGTATGTGCAAAGAAATTGACAGCAGGCAACGCGAGGAGATCGGGCTTTCAAAAGTAAGGAATTAGGAAGAGCGCAATCAGAAGCAGGAGAGAGGAGCCATTGAAAGAAAAATATATTGATGTGCATTGTCACATGTTGCCAGGAATAGATGATGGCTCACGGGACCTAACAATGACAGAGGAAATGCTGAGGCAGGCGCAAGAGCAGGGATGCTGCGGAATCATCGTTACACCGCACTATTGGAAAGGACGATGGGAAGCCAGGCCGGAAACAGTAAGAGAAGCGGCGAAAGAAGTCGAAGCTCTGGCAAAGAAAAGGGATCCTGATTTTTTTGTTGCGTGCGGAAATGAAATCAAGTATTATGGAAGCAGCATGGTCGAAGCGCTGATGGAAAAGCGATGTCTGACGCTGGGCGAAAGCAAGTATGTCCTGGTGGAATTCAGCTATGAGATTACATATAGCGAAATTGACATGGCAATCAATCAGCTGACGACGAAAGGCTATCGGCCGATCATCGCGCATATCGAGCGATATCAGAGCCTGTACCGGGAATACGACCGAATCGACCAGTTGATTCAACGAGGTGCATACGTGCAGGTAAATGCAGGAAGCATCGGCGGAGACGAAGGGATGCGAATCGGTGGATTCGTAAAAAAGCTTCTAAAGTACGAAATGATTCATGTAATCGGAAGCGATGCACACAACGACAAGGAACGAGCGCCGAAGATGGAGCGATGTGCAGCGTATCTGAAGAAAAAAGGCGGCGAGGAATGTCGGCGCAAGCTGCTGTACGAAAATCCGTTACAACTGCTGAGAAACGAATATATGTAGACGAAGGAAAGAATGGACGAAAGAGAAAAAGACGAAATAGAGATCGACCTACTGCAACTGGTGGGGGTGTTGTGGGAGAAGGTAGGCGTGATCGCAGGGGCAACGATAGGAAGCGCATTGATTGCGCTGCTGGTAACGCAGTTTTTGATGACACCGATGTACGAGTCAACAGCGAGTGTATATGTAATCAACCGGCAGGGGGAAGTAGGGAGTGCAACAAGCTCGGACCTGTCGGCAGCAACGTCGCTGACGTACGACTTCGAACACATGGTAACCACGCACCGGATCTTAGAGCCGGCAATGAAGCGAGTGGGATTGGAGATGAGCGTGGAGGAATTGGCGAGGCGGATTACGGTAACGAATCCGAGCAATACGCGAATTCTGGAAATCACGGTAGAAGATGAAGATCCAGAGATGGCAAAGCGGATCGTGGATGAGTTATCGGCAATTGCAGCAGAGACCATCGTAGAGATCATGGAAATCGAGAAGGTAAACAGCATAGATGAGGGCTTGGTGGCAGACAAACCGTCCAGCCCGAGCATGAAGAAAAATATAGCCATCGGAGGAATGCTGGGATGCCTGATAGCAAGCGGACTGGTAGTCATGCAGTTTATATTGGACGATACGATCAAGACAGACGAAGATATCGAGAAATATCTGCATCTGAGCGTGCTGGGAGCGATTCCGGATATGGAGAACAATAAGCCGGCGCGAAAGCGGACAGGAGGGCTTGGAAAAGGAAAAAGGAGAAAGCGCGCATGAAAGAGTTGACATTGACGATGCCATACGAGGAGGACTGGCAGACGAAAGAAGCGTTCAAAACGCTGCGGACGAATCTGCTGTTCTGCGGATCGGAAGTGCGGGCGGTCGGAATTACGAGCTGCACGGAGAACGAGGGAAAGAGCACGGTATCCATGGGATTGTGTGCGAATTTAGCGCAAATCGGAAAGCGAGTCATCTTGCTGGACTGCGACCTGAGAAAATCGGTGCTGGTAAGCCGGTATAAGATCGACGAAGAGATCGTGGGGCTGAGCCATTACCTGTCGGGACAGGCAGAGAAAGAAGAAGTCATATACCGGACAAACGTAGAAGGAATGGACATGGCGTTGGCGGGGATCGTACCGCCGAACCCGACAGAGCTGCTTGGAAACCAGCGGTTTCAGACGCTGGTGCAGGAGCTGCGCGAAGAGTACGACTACGTGGTACTGGATACGCCGCCGCTGGGGAAAGTGGTGGACAGCATAGTGGTATCGGAGTATTTAGACGGAATGGCGCTTGTGGTATCGGCGAACATGGTGAGCCGAAAGTATGTGGAGCGGATTGCAGGCCAATTGGAGCGGGCAGAAGCGAAGCTGCTGGGCGTGATCGTAAACAAGGTAAGCCGGCGAGCAAAGAAGTATGGATATGGTTACGGATACGGCTATGGGTATGGATATGGATATGGCTACGGAGAAGAATATGGCCATACGCCGAAAAAAGAAGAGGAATAAAGGAAAAGAGAAAGAGAGAAGGGCCAGAAGGCTCGGATAGGCTGAAGCACATATCTATAAAGAAGCAAGATAGAAGAAAACCAGGCAAGAAAGAAGAGATGGTAAAGCTTCGGAGCTGACACCGGAGCGTTTCCATAGATAGCAAACCTGACAGATGGGAACGATGCAGGGCAGAAGCGAACAGCAAAGCAACCCGAAGGAAGGCCGGGGCCGGAAATCAGGAAGCGGGCACAGAGCGGACAGCAAGGCATTGAATTCCATTGAAAAGTAAGGAGGGTCTTATGTTAAAGAAAGGATTAGCACTGATAGTCACTGTGGTCATGGTGCTGACCATGGTACCAGCAGCAGTGTTTGCTGCAGATACCCCCACATACAGTGATATGCCCAACGACTGGTCGAAAACAGCGCTGGAAAACGCGGTGAAGAACGGACTGATCACCGGATATCCAGATGCGACGATTCGGGCAGGAAAAAGCCTGAGCCGGGCAGAGATGGTAACCATCGTAGCCAAGGCATTCGGAGCAACGACGGAAGCGGACATCAGCCGGGTACAGGATGTAAAGAGCGGCGATTGGTACTACAGCTACATCGCTAAATCCATTGGCATGGAAGGAATGGCGTTTGCAACAGTAGTACGCCCCAAGGATGCGATCACAAGAGAAGAAGCGTTTACGGTTCTGAACAAAGTGATGCTGCTGATGGAAGGGCAGGATGTAGACAAGAACTATGCTGCGCTGAACAAATATTCTGACGTAAGCAATGTCAGCAATTACGCCAGAGGATTTGTAAACGAGATGAGCGCGAACGGATACGTTACAGGCAACGCAAACGGAAGACTGAACCCGAAGGGGAACATCACGAGAGCGGAGTTTGCGGCGGTAATGGACAACATGTTCAAGGAATACATCGCAGCACCGACAGCACAGACGAAGCCGGTAAGCAGCGGAAACGTTGTAATCACCAGCGGAGGCGCGCTGAAAGACGTAACGATCAACGGCGACTTAGTACTTGCAGACGGAATTGGAAGCAAGGAAGTGAAGCTGGAGAACGTAACGATTAAGGGCCGCTTAGTGGTTCGTGGCGGAAGCAAGATCGAGTTCACAGGTAAGGTAGAAAAGGA
>CATJIF010000105.1 GCA_949740445.1 uncultured Peptostreptococcaceae bacterium
TTCGGTCTGCTGAGGTGATGCAGACGAATGGCGCCAAGGCGGTAGCAGCCCCTTCGCTGGAAGCGATGCTGAAGGAAAAGTATCCTGACATCCACTACCATGTCTTTGATGCCAGCAACGGCAATTGGAAAACGCGCAACGATTACCCTCATTACCTGCTGTATCAGGATGGCGACAAGGCCAGGGAAACGCTGGAACACTGGAAGCCCACCGGAGCAAATCCTTTCTACGGGTCGATTGACGGCAGGTTTATCGCTCCGAAGGAAATTCACGCTCTGGGCAGCGTTCCGCCGGGAAGCAAGGCTGTGGTAATTCATCCCAGCGTGCAGGAGCGCATGGAGCAGGACCCGGCTTACGCCCAGGAAATTATGGCGAAAATCGACACGTGGTTCGCCTTTGATGCTGCGCGAAACGAAGCGGTGATGCCTGGAAGCACCTTGGGGATGTCTCAGGCGGTTGCCATCGGGGAAGATGGGAACATCTGCAATGCCTGCGCCTCTAACGGCGGAGGTGGAATTACCTTTTCGAAAAGCGGTTCTGACAACGAGCCCAGCTGGTGGGAGCTGCGCATGGCCCGCCATGTGGAATTTATGAAGCTGGCAGCAGAGCAGCAGATCCAGCGGCGCATTCAGGCTTCCGGGCTGGTTGCGTCTGCGGTGGCAAAATCCCGGCTTGCCGAAATGATGAATTATGGGAACCTGCAGGAGATCTTCGGCAGCGAAATTGCCGGAGTTTCTACCGAAACCATCCTTGCGATGACACAGGCTCAGGTTTGGGGAAGCAGTTCTTTTTGATAAAAAAATATATCCTCGACTGACAGGGGATGCGCCCTTGTCAATCGAGGGATACTGTACGTTTGCCTGCTGAGGATATTCCTGTCAGCTGAACAATTCATTTCTTAAATCATTGCAGGCCGCTGCCATTTTTAAGAGGTCTTCTTGCGAACATATATCGCTTAGATTATATTCCAACATCATTTAGCGAAACGATTTGCCTGAAAGTCCACATAGCCTTGTGCTCTTTCTTTTATATCCTTATCGACATCTGCCCTGTCTATCAGCTCTTTTAAAATGCCCATAAATTCCTCTGCATGTTCCCCTGTATTCATACACCTGTTTAACATCCAAAGCGTTGTACTGGTTGGGGTTCTTTTTACTGATGCCGCAAGAGATGTTTCATATTCCCCATGGAATTGTTCGATAAAATGCACAATCGCACCGGGGTCGCCAAAATAGGTCAGGGGATGTCGCTCAAACAACTGCAACAGCCGGAGCAGGTGATTCCGCATTCCAACCTATGATCTGACAGGTGTGATTCCAGAATAGCTATTTGGGGGCAGGCTCCAGGGTGATGCGCCCGATGGTAGCGCTGCGGAATTCATCAATGACGGTTTTTCCGGTTCGCTCGTAGTCGATGCGGCCGCCGGAGAGAATAAAGCCGCGCTTCTTTGCGATCTGCTCCATGACGGCCAGCGCTGTTTCTTCTAATTCATCTATTTTATACCGTTCCTTCAGCAGCAGCGGATACTGCGCGGAGAGGAGTTTTAAAAGCTCTAAACACAGGGTCGCGATATCCAGTATTTCATCTTTAATCGCGCCGCAGAAGGCCAGATGCAGTCCTGCGTGCGGGTCTTCAAACTTGGGCCAGAGAATGCCGGGGGTGTCTAACAGCTGCATGTCGTTGCCCAGATTCAACCACTGTTTGCCCCGGGTGACGCCGGGCTTGTTGCCTGTTTTCGTGCTTTTCTTGCCGGTCAGGCGGTTGATCAGGCTGGATTTTCCCACATTGGGCACGCCGACGATCATCAGACGGAGGGGCTTTTTCCGGGCAGAATCCCGATTCTTTTCGTCGCGGATGTTACAGAGCATGCGAAGCAGTGAATTCACTCCGGCGCCGCTCATGCAGTTCATGGGCAAAACCAAGTGCCCCTGGCGGCGGAACTGTTCCGTCCAGGCCTGGTTTTGCGCTTCGTCGGCCAGGTCGCTTTTATTCAGCACGATAATGCGCTGCTTTCCCTGAACCAGCTGGTCGATAATAGGGTTGCGGCTGGCGGAAGGGATTCTGGCGTCAATAACCTCCACCACCAGATCTACTAATTTTAAATTTTCCTGTATCAGCTCCCGCGTTTTTTTCATGTGGCCGGGATACCAGTTAATGTTTTCTATCATAAATAGACTCCTTTTCTTTGCCAGAGCCAGCGTATATTTTTTTGCTGTGAGGCTGTCAAGTGTAGCCATTATATCATATGAGGCTGCGAAACGCTAATTTTTCTTTGCGGAAGGAAGTTTCGTCTGTCAGAGTCATCGAATTTTGGAATGTGTACGCATGATTTGTAATTTGATGAAATGCCTTGTTGAAGCTGGTTTGGGATGCTATCATAAAAATAGCAGGAGAATGCATTTTGGAATACTGGCTTGGAAAGGCGTTCTGGGGCCAGGGACTGATGCCGGAAGCGGCAAGGGAGATCCTCCGCCACGGATTTGAAAATCTGGGAATGCGAAAGGTCTGGTGCGGTTACTACGATGGAAACATCAAATCCAAGCGGGTGCAGGAAAACGTTGGCTTTCAATACCAGTGGACAACCGAGGGCGTAGATGTGCCGCTTATGCACGAGAAGCGGACAATGCATGTCAACTGCCTTGCGAAAGAAGCGTGGAGAGAAAAAGATCAGCGCATAGGCTGAGTCTGAGATGAAGGATATTACAAGAACAGAAAGCGAGGATACGATGAAAAAAGGATTGATGCTGTTATTGACAACTGCCATGCTGCTTCTTTGCAGCTGTTATACCAGCAACGAACCCGAAAATGCATCAGAGTACAGTGGGGAGCTTTCCAAAGCGCAGGAGATTGCCGTGTTTTCTGCCGATGCTTCTGATGCAACGCAGGTGCTGAAAGAAAGCGGCGAGATATCGGATTTTATGATGGCACTGGACATGGAGCACTGGGAGCTGGGGGCGCTCCCCAAGACAGCGGAATTGATGGGAACGTTTCGGTTTTCACAGGCGAAAACCGTTACATTTGGCGATAACGCTGCAGAAGATGCAGCGGATGGAGAACTGTATCCTGTTTGTCAGATTTTTTGTTATGAGGACATTCCTTATATTGCGCTGGAAATCGCCGGAATCTCAATGACATTTAAAGTATCGGATACGACGATGGAGTATCTGGCAGGGTATTTTGGGGGATGAGAAGAAATTCAAAAAATGTTTCGTTGATTGAAACATAAGAGAAAACAGCTATTTCATAGCTGATGAGCAGAGTGACAGGAGGTTGATACATATGGCGGACAAAAGCAATGCCAACATTGGATTTGAAAAACAGCTTTGGGATGCAGCATGCGTTTTATGGGGGCATATTCCGGCGGCAGAATATAGAAAGGTAATCATTGGACTTATCTTTTTGCGTTATATTTCTGCCGCGTTTGATAAACGATATCAGGAGCTTATAGAGGAAGGCGACGGTTTTGAAGATGATCGCGATGCTTATGCGATGGAGAGTGTGTTCTTTGTTCCAAAAGAAGCGCGGTGGAGCAGGATTGCCGCTGCCGCTCATACGCCGGAAATCGGGACGGTTATTGATAATGCCATGCGGGCAATCGAAGCGGAGAATAAAACATTAAAGAATGTTTTGCCGAAAAACTACGCCAGCCCCGATTTGGACAAGCGCATATTGGGCAATGTTGTAGATATTTTTACCAATCACATTGATATGAGCGATGTCGAAGAAAGTGAGGACTTGCTCGGTCGAACATATGAATATTGCATTGCGCAGTTTGCGGAAAAAGAAGGCGTTGGCGGCGGAGAATTTTATACGCCATCTAGCGTGGTAAAAACGCTTGTGGCTATTTTGCGTCCGTTTAATAACTGCCGCGTATACGATTGCTGTTGCGGCAGCGGTGGTATGTTCGTGCAGAGCGCGAAGTTCATTCGGGCGCATTCCAGCAAACGCGGAGCAATTTCCGTATATGGACAGGAAGCAAATGCCGATACCTGGAAAATGGCAAAGATGAATATGGCGATTCGCGGTATTGATGCAGACTTTGGCCCGTATCAGGCGGACACTTTTACAAATGATCTGCATCCGACGTTGAAAGCAGATTTTATTTTGGCGAACCCGCCTTTTAACTATCATCCGTGGAATCAGGAAAGGCTGCTCGACGATGTGCGATGGAAATATGGCATTCCGCCTGCCGGAAATGCGAACTATGCGTGGATTCAACACATGATTCACCATCTTGCGCCAGGTGGAAAAATCGGGCTGGTGTTAGCGAACGGCGCGCTTTCCACACAATCCAGCGGTGAGGGCGAGATCCGAAAGAAAATCGTACAAGCCGATTTAATCGAAGGAATCATCGCGATGCCGACACAGCTCTTCTATAGCGTTACAATTCCGGTTACTTTATGGTTTATTACGAAAGGAAAAAAACAAAAGGGAAAAACGCTCTTTATTGACGCCCGAAACATGGGCCACATGGTTGATCGCAGACACAGGGATTTTTCGGAAGAAGATATTCAGAAATTGGCAGATACTTTTGCCGCGTTTCAAGACGGAACGCTTAACGATGTAAAAGGGTTTTGTGCTGTTGCTGATTTGCAGGATATAGAGAAGCAGGATTATATTCTGACTCCGGGGCGCTACGTAGGAATGGAAGAACAAAAAGACGACGGTGAACCGTTCGAAGAAAAAATGACACGCCTTACCTCTGAACTTTCAGCGATGTTTGCAAAATCTTACGAGCTGGAAGAAGAAATCCGCAAGAAACTGGGGGCGATTGGGTATGAACTATAGCCTGTCGAACATATGTGAATATGTCAAAAGCAAAATAGAAATAGCAGCCTTAGATGAAAACAGTTATATATCGACAGAAAATATGATGCCAAATAAAGGGGGAATCACCAGTGCTTCATCCTTGCCCCAAATTGCGCAAACACAATCTTTTAACGCAGGCGATGTGCTGATTTCTAATATTCGACCATATTTTAAGAAAATTTGGCTTGCGACATTCGATGGTGGGTGTTCAAATGATGTGTTGGTTTTCAGAGCAAAAAAAGATGTAAGTAATCATTTCCTTTATTATGTACTTGCTGATGATGCATTTTTCGATTACGCAACCGCAACTTCGAAGGGTACCAAAATGCCTCGTGGTGATAAATCCGCTATTATGAAATATGGGATTCCAA
>CATJIF010000106.1 GCA_949740445.1 uncultured Peptostreptococcaceae bacterium
AAATCTCAGCGATTTTTTGCCCTTTTCGGACACTCTGTGGTGCCGGCGGCCGGACTCGAACCGGCACGGTATCGCTACCGGTGGATTTTGAGTCCACTACGTCTGCCAATTCCATCACGCCGGCATAATATCGCAACATCTTTATATTATCACATCAGAATTGAGAAATCAAGAAAAAAAGTCTTTCCTTTTCGAAAAAAGTAAGATATAATCTAATACATAAACACGGAGGAGGACTATCAAATGAATCAAGGAACGATGCAGCTTATAATGATCGTGGTTTTGTTCGCCATCATGTACTTCCTGCTGATCCGACCTCAAAAAAAGCAGGAGAAGGCAGTTAGAGAAATGCGGGCAAGTTTAAAAGTTGGAGATGATATCATCACCATCGGCGGCATCTGCGGAAAAATCGTAAGAATTAAAGAAGAGCGGCTGACCATTCAGGTCGGTTCGGATAAGACGAAATTCGACATCGAAAAGTGGGCTGTATCCAGAGTGGATGAGGGCAGCAAGGGCGGAAGCACAAAGCGTTCTCAGAAATCAGAAGACAAAGACGACGAGAAAAAGGTAACACCAAAAAGCATAAAAAAGCTGGGGAAAGCCGAAGCAGAAGAAGCGGCAGAGGCGCCAGCAGCAGAAAGTGCTGCGGTAGAACCAGCAGAAGAAAAATAAATACGGCGATGCATACAGGCAAATCGGAATTCATTCCCTTTTGCCTTTTATGTTTTCTGCACTTATCCAGCAAGCGGTGCCGCTTTTAAAACCGCGCGCATTTTCGGCAGGCGAAAGCATTCCCGGAAGCCGGAAGAAAATAATCATAAAAATTTCCGCTTTCGTCGTATATTGTAAAGAATCCATGAACATGATGAAAGACAGGAGGAAAGATTATGAGTCAGCGAGGAATGGAAGTAATTACAGGAACGATAAAATATCTGCTGCTGGGGTTTGCTGTTACGGCAGCCGTCATACTGCTGTTTGCTGCGGCGCTGTGGACGACGGAGCTTCCGGAAGGTAACGGAAGTATATATGCGATGATCGGCTGCGGTGCCGGATGTGCGGTTTGCGGCCTGGGAGGAGGGCGCCTGATGAAGCGGCGCGGCATCTTCTGGGGTGTGGCCTATGGCGCCTTATTTTTAATCATATTTCTGATGGTGCTGTTTGGAGCAACCGCAGGTTTGGTATTTCCGACAGTTCTGCAGCCGGGATTTCTGCCGTGCCTTTTGGCAGCCGGGCTTTGCGGCATCGTTGGAGTCAACGTGCAAAAGGGGTAAATGCCGCCTGATTTAACAACAAAACCATTGAAATTGTAATGTTTTTAGAAAGTGAATAAAAATGCTGGAAAAAGAAAAATAATCGCGGTATAATGGAAAGAGTATTTGTAAAATTTTACGTGGAGAAACACCCGAAAAGTGATGGATCAAATACAATAGAAATACAAAAGAAAGGCAATGCAACATGAAAAAGTTATTAGCAGTCGTTCTTGCGGTTGTCATCGCTGCCGGCTGGTACGTTTCGCTGTTCGGAGCCGGAAGTATCGCACCGCTGAAAGACCAGATCAAGCTGGGGCTCGACATGGTAGGCGGCGTATCCGTTCTCATGGAAGCGGAGACAGACCTGACCGGAGAAGAACTGAAATCGACCATGAACCAGACGCAGCTGGTGATCGAAAACAGAGTGAATGAAATGGGGCTTTCCGAGCCGGTAGTCACCATCGAAGGCGAAAATAGAATCCGCGTAGAGCTGCCCGGGGCAGGGGATGCGGACAGCGCAATCCAGATGATCGGCGATACGGCACAGCTGCAGTTTATCACAGCCGATGGAGCGGTGGTCTTAACAGGAAATAATGTAAAAAATGCTTCGGCAGCCCCCTATGCCGGAAACGAAGCGTTTCTTTTGGGAACATACACGATAGATTTGGAATTTGACAGCGAGGGCGCAGGCGTATTCGAAGAAGCGACGCGCAAGGTAATGGCTGGAGAAATCGTATCGACGACGCAATACGAGAGAAGGCAGATCGCGATCATACTGGATGGAAAGGAATTATCCGCTCCTGTAGTCAATTCGGTCATCGCTGGCGGAAAGTGCCAGATTACCGGAAATTACGGAAGCGCCGAAGCCTCCAACATCGCCGCATTGATCCGCGGCGGAGCGCTTCCCGTAACGCTTCACGAGGTGGAAACCCAGAACGTAGGGCCGTCGCTGGGCATGGAAGCGGCGAAAATCAGCGTCGTAGCCGGGGCCGTGGGCGTTGCCCTCATCATGCTCATCATGGTGCTCGCTTACCGGGGCATGGGCTTTACGGCGGACATTGCGCTGCTGCTTTACGTGCTGCTGGTGCTGTGGATTATCGTGGCGCTGAAGGGCGTTCTGACGCTTCCGGGCATCGCTGGAATCATACTGTCGGTGGGCATGGCTGTGGATGCCAACGTTATCATCTTCGCCAGAATTAAAGAAGAAAATGAAAACGGAAAGAGCTTGCGCGTATCGGTAGATGCTGGCTTTAAGCGCGCCATGGGAACGATTATGGACTCGCAGATTACCACCATCATCGCGGCGCTGGTGCTGTATCAGATGGGAACGGGCTCGGTCAAGGGCTTTGCGCTTACTTTAATGATCGGTATTGTCGCCAGCATATTTACGGCGGTAGCGATTACGCAGCTGTATCTGCGGCTGTTTGCGGAGAGCCGGATGTTTGGAAGACAGCCGCAGCTCTTCGGGCTGAAGGCAAAGGAGGTAAAGTAATATGTTGAAAATTGCAGAGAATTACTCCTTTGTAAAAAACAGAAAGTTTGCATACTGCATATCCGCCGCTATCATCGTAGCAGGAATTGCCGTCGGGCTTCTGCGGGGCTTTAATATGGGAATTGACTTTACCGGCGGAACGATGATCCAGCTGAACATGGGGCAGCAGACCGATGCCGGGCAGCTGGAGAAATTCGTCGATACCCAGGATGTGCAGGCCAATGTCATCAACGCCGGCGACGAGGGCGAATCCGTCATTATCAAGACCACGCTGGCACTGAATAACGATGCCAGAACAAAGCTGATCGCAGCGATTCAGCAGGAGTATGGCGTTGCGCTCAACGAGGATGGAACCCGCGCGGACAACGGGCAGGAATTTATCGAAACCTCGGAATACATCGGCCCTTCCATCGGCGAGCTTCTGAAAAAGAACGCCTTAAAGGCCGTGGCTGTTGCGGCAATCGGTATGTTGATTTACATCGTCGTCCGCTTTGAGTGGATGTCAGCGGTAACGGCCATTGCGGCGCTGCTGCACGATGTACTGGTAATGATCGCCTTTTATGGCCTGTTCCACGTGCAGATTAACAGCCCCTTTATCGCAGCGATTTTAACCGTGGTGGGGTATTCCATCAATAACACTATCGTCATCTACGACCGCGTGCGGGAAAACAAGAAATTTATGAAGAAAAACCGGCTGGACGAGCTTGTGGATACCAGCATCCGGCAGACGCTGAGCCGCACGATTATGACGTCGCTGACGACGGCTGTCGCCATTGTGCCGCTGTACGTTCTGGGCGGCAGCGTAATCAGGGAATTCCTTCTGCCGATACTGGTAGGCGTTCTGGGCGGAACGTATTCTTCCATTTTTATCGCCAGCCCGATGTATTATGACTTTTACAGCATGATTCACAAACCGAAATACAGAGGCAAGTAAAAATACCGCAAAAAACGATAGACTGCGAAGGGGAATCCGGGCAGAAACAAAGGGTGTGGAGCAACAGAAAACATCGCTGCGGAATAGAAGACGAGAAGGGTGACATGATATTATGATGGAACAATTCTTTGATTACCTGCTGTCGGTCAATCCTCATTACGATATGGAATTGATCGAACGGGCATATAAAATAGCGGAGAGGCAGCACGAGGGCCAGATGCGCAAATCGGGCGAGCCGTATCTGATCCACCCGGTGGAGGTGGCGAAGATACTGGCAGATCTCGGCATGGACGAAAATACCATCGTCGCCGGCCTGCTCCACGATGCAGTGGAGGATACCCCCTACACTAACGAAGATGTCCGCAGGGATTTCGGCGATGCGGTGGAGATTTTAGTAGATGGCGTAACCAAGCTGAAATCCCTGGTGTACGAAAGCAAAGAGGAGCGCCAGGCGGAAAACCTGCGCAAGATGTTTCTTGCCATGTCCAGGGATATCCGCGTGCTGATTATCAAGCTGGCCGACCGACTGCACAATCTGCGGACCATCAACTATATGACGGAAGCCAAGATCCGCGAAAAGTGCATGGAAACGCTGGAAATCTACGCGCCCTTAGCCAGCCGTCTGGGTATTTATACGATTAAATTCGAATACGAGGACATCGCCCTGAAAATGCTCGACCCCGAGGCCTATTACACCATTGCCAACGCGGTCAACTGCCGCAAGGAGGAGAGGGAAGAGGCCATCAGCAGGGTAATCAATAAGATCGACGACGCCCTGCGCCCGCTGGTTTCCGATTACGAGATCAAGGGCCGTTCCAAGCATTTTTACAGCATCTACCGCAAGATGAAATACCAGCACAAGCAGCTGGATGAAATCTTCGACCTGATGGCGGTGCGCATCATTGTAGATTCGATCAAGGACTGCTACGCTGTGCTGGGCGTGGTTCACACCATGTGGAAGCCGGTGCCGGGGCGGTTTAAGGATTACATTGCCATGCCCAAGAGCAACGGCTATCAGTCGCTGCACACCACGGTGTTCGGCGACGACGGCACGCCCTTTGAAATCCAGCTCCGCACTTGGGAGATGCACAGGATCGCCGAATACGGTATCGCCGCTCACTGGAAATATAAAGAAGGGATTTCCGGAAAGAAATCCGAAGAGGAGATGAAGCTGTCCTGGCTGCGCCAGACGCTGGAGTGGCAGAAGGAATTAAACGATTCGAAGGAATTTCTCAATACGCTGAAAGTCGACCTGTTTTCCAACCAGGTCTACGTGCTGACGCCAAAGGGAGATGCCATGGAGCTGCCGGCGGGTTCTACGCCTCTGGATTTTGCGTTTAAAATCCACTCGGCAGTAGGAGCCAAGTGCATCGGCGCCAAGGTCAACGGGAAGATGGTTCCCATCGACTACGTGCTTCAAAACGGGCAGATCGTGGATATCGTTACTTCCAACAGCAGCAAAGGCCCTTCCATCGACTGGCTGAAAATCGTTAAAACCAATACGGCAAAGACGAAAATACGGCAGTGGTTAAAGAAAGAAAACCGTGCAGAAAGCACGGAAAAGGGCAAGGAAATGCTGGAAAAGCTGGTGCGCCGCAAGGGCTACGACCAGCAGCAGATCCTGAAAAATACGTATGTCCTCAAGGCGGCAAAGACTTTAAACTACGGAAGCGCAGAGGAGCTCTACACAGCGCTCAGCTACGGCGGTGTGCTGGTAAACAAAGTCCTGGTTATGCTTGTGGATTACTACCACGAGGAAAAGCAGGCGGAGCTGAAGCGAAAGGAAAAGGAAGCTGCCACCATAGAAAAAAAGAGGCGGCAGAAAACAGAAAACAATACGACGGGAATTAAAATCGAGGGCGTGGACAATCTCTTAGTGCGATTTTCCAAGTGCTGCAACCCGGTGCCCGGCGATGAGATCGTGGGTTTTATTACAAAGGGCCGGGGCATTTCCGTGCACCGCAAGGACTGCATCAATATCCTGACGCTTCCGGAGGCGGAGAGGCAGCGGTTTATCGAAGTGCAGTGGGATTACGGAAAGGAGAACCTGTCCTACGATACCGACATCAATATTCTGGCAGAGGACAGGAAAGGGCTGTTCAGCGACATTTCCCGGGCCTGCGAGGACATGGATGTGCACATTACCGGCGTAAACGCCAAGAGCGCCAGAGACAGCATCGTCAACATTACGCTGACAGTGTCAATTTCCAATACCGGGCAGATGGAAAAAGTCTTAAGCCATCTGAAGGCGCTGCCGGGCATTGCCGACGTGTACAGGGCGATTTCTTAGAAGAAGGATACGGATATGAGAGCAGTAGTACAACGGGTAGTCTTTGCAGATGTTACCGTAGAAAACAAAACCGTGGGAAGCATCGGGCGGGGCCTGATGGTTCTTTTAGGCGTCGGAGAGGGCGATACGGAAAAGGACGCGGAATATCTGGCGGAAAAAATCTGCGGGCTGCGCATCTTCGAGGATGCCCAAGAAAAGATGAACCTTTCCGTAAAGGATGTGGGGGGCGACATATTAGCTGTGTCGCAGTTTACCCTCTACGGCGATGTGCGCAAGGGGAAGCGTCCCAGCTTCAGCGAGGCGGCCAGGCCGGATGAGGCCAACCGGCTGTATCGCTGCTTTATCCAATGCTGCGAGGAGAAAGGAATCCACGTAGAAGAAGGGATATTTCAGGCGGACATGCTGGTAAAGATCCACAACGATGGCCCGGTAACGATTTTACTGGACAGCCAGAAGAATTTTTAAAGGAGCGGATGCGGATATGAAAATAGAACACTATTTGAGCGGCCCTCTGCAAGTAAACTGCTATCTCGTCTACGACGAGACAAAAGAGGCGTTTATCGTGGACCCCGGCGGTTATGCGCCGTCGCTTGCAGCTTCGGTAGAGCAGAAGGGGCTTTCCATAGCGTATATTATGTTAACCCACGGCCACGGCGACCACATCGGCGGTGTGCCGCGCCTGCAGAAGGAGTATCCGCAGGCAAAGCTTCTGGCCTGTAAAAAAGAAGAAGCGCTGCTTTCCGATGCGCGGCAGAATCTCTCTTTAGAGACAGTGGGAGCGGCGCTGTCGCTTTCCCCGGATGTATCCGTATCCGATGGCGATGCGCTTACCGTAGGAAACATGGAGCTGCGCTTTCTGGAAACGCCGGGCCACACAAAAGGCGGGCTGTGCATTTATCTGCCAAAAGAAGGCGTTTTGTTCAGCGGCGATACGCTGTTTCGAACATCCATCGGCCGCACGGACTTTCCCGGCGGCTCGTTTGCGGAGATTGCAGATTCCATCCATCAAAAGCTGTTTGTTCTGCCGGAAGAAACGGTAGTGCTTCCAGGGCACATGGGGCAGACGACGATCAAAGACGAAAAGGAAATGAATCCCTTTGTATAGCATTTATCTGAGAGAGAACAAGTTAAAATATGAGCTAAACGAGCTGATTAAAATGTTTTTAAAGCCTTCGGAATACCGATTGGTAGAAGAAAAAGAGGCTTTCGAGGCGCAGATTATCCTTCCGGAGGAGCTGACAGAAAAGAACGCGGCCAAGCGCTTTCTGTTCGATCAACTGTCGCAGCTGACGGGAAAAAAGCCCGACTGGGGAACGCTGACCGGCGTCCGGCCGGTAAAGCTTGCCATGGAATACTTTCGGAAAGGACAGGATGCAGCACAGGTTGCGGATATTTTAAAAAAGGAGTATTACCTCAGCGACGAAAAGATTCGTCTGCTGACAGAGCTCTGCCTGTTGCAGCGGGAAATCCTGAAGGACTGCCGGCCCGACGATGTGGGGGTATATGCGGGGATTCCCTTCTGTCCCACCCGGTGCGTCTACTGCTCGTTTACCTCCAATCAGGTCAGCTACGATAAGATCGGGCCCTATCTGAAGGCGCTGTACAAAGAGATTGCATTTACAGGGCAACACTTAAAAGCGCTGGGGCGCAGGGCAGAATCCATCTATATCGGCGGCGGAACGCCCACGACTCTGTCTCCCGGCGACCTGCACGCCTTGATTTCCAACATAAAAAATGCCTTTGATATGAGCGGCGTCAAGGAATTTACGGTGGAGGCCGGCAGACCCGATACGATTACGGAAGATAAGCTGTTAGTCATACGGGAGAGCGGGGCGGGGCGCATCAGCATTAACCCGCAGTCCATGAAGCAGAAAACGCTGGATCTGATCGGGCGCTCCCATACGCCGCAGCAGATAAAAGAAGCCTTCCGCAAGGCAAAAGCGGCGAGAATTCCCATCATCAACGCTGACCTGATCGCAGGGCTTCCAGAGGAGAGCCCCGCGGATTTTGCCGACACGCTGTCGCAGATCATCGCACTTGCGCCGGAGAATGTCACTGTACATACGCTTGCCGTCAAGCGGGCGTCGAAGCTGATCGAATACGACAGCGATTATCACTACCGGCAGGGAGAAACCGTGCGAGAAATGCTTTCCATGGCCGCAGAACTGCTGTCGCAGGCCGGATACCGCCCGTATTACCTCTACCGGCAGAAGCACATGTCCGGCAATTTCGAGAACGTGGGCTATGCGAAGCCCGGTACGGAAAGCATCTACAACATCCGCATTATGGAGGAAGACCAGACGATTGTCGCCATGGGCGCCGGCGGGATCAGCAAGGTATATTACCCGCAGGAGAACCGGCTGGAGCGGATTCCCAACGTATCCAATTACGAAATTTATATTGAGCGCATCAATGAAATGATAGAACGAAAGAAAAAAGGACTGGAATAATCAACACAGGAGGCATTGATAATATGGCAAAGGTATTTAAGAGAACGCACATGTGCGGGGAGCTGCGCAGAGACAACGCAGGACAGGCCGTAGTGCTCAACGGATGGATTCAGAAGAGACGAAATCTAGGCGGGCTGATTTTCTGCGACCTGAGAGATAAGACGGGCATCATCCAGATCGTATTCAACGATCAGATTCCGCAGGAGCTGTTTGAGCGGGCGGACCGCCTGCGCAGCGAGTTTGTGGTCGGCGTGCGGGGCGAAGTAAAGGAGAGAGAGTCGAAGAACAAGGAGCTTCCCACCGGAGAGGTCGAAGTATATGTCAGCGACATGATCATCTATTCCGAAGCGGAAACGCCGCCCATCTACGTAAAGGACGACGACAACGTATCGGAGGAGCTGCGGCTGAAGTACCGCTATCTGGACTTGAGAAAGTCTAAAATGCAGAAGAACCTGACGTTTCGCCATAAAATTTATAAAGTAACGAGGGACTTTTTCGACAGCGAGGGATTTACAGAAGTAGAGACGCCGATGCTGATTAAACCGACGCCCGAAGGCGCCAGGGACTATCTGGTTCCCAGCCGGGTCAACCCCGGCAAGTTCTATGCGCTGCCCCAGTCGCCGCAGATGTTTAAGCAGATTTTGATGGCCGGCGGCACCGACCGCTACTTCCAGGTGGCTAAGTGCTTCCGCGACGAGGATTTGAGAGCTGACCGCCAGCCGGAATTTACGCAGATCGACCTGGAGATGTCCTTTGTGGAGGCCGACGATGTCATCGGCGTGCAGGAGCGCTTTTTACAGAAGGTATTTCGGGACGTCATGGGCGTGGAGGTGCAGATTCCGTTTCCGCGGCTGACCTACGACGAGGCCATGGAGCGCTACGGCAGCGACAAGCCCGATACCCGCGTGGGATTTGAGCTGAAATGCTTAAACGACACGGTAAAGGATTGCAGTTTCCCCGTCTTTACCGACGCCCTGGCCGCAGGAGGCGACGTGCGCGGCATCAATATGAACGGATGCAGCGATAAGTTCAGCCGCAAGGACGTGGACAAGATGGCGGAATCCATCAAGACCTTCGGGGCAAAGGGCCTGGTGTGGATGCGCGTGGAGGAAGAGGAGATCCGTTCCTCTGCCAATAAATTCTTTGCGCAGGAGGAGCTGCGCAGGATTGCCGATGTCTTTGAAGCAAAGGCCGGCGACTTAATCCTCATCGTTGCGGCAAAGCCGAAGGTCGTGTTCGACAGCCTGGGCTTTCTGCGCCGCGACCTGGCCGGAAAGCTGGGGATGCTCTCCGATGCGCAGTACAATCTACTGTGGGTGGTGGATTTTCCGCTGTACGAATACGACGAAGAAGAAGACCGCCTGCAGGCCATGCACCATCCGTTTACCTCGCCAAAAGAAGAGGACATCCCGCTTTTGGACAGCGACCCGCTGAAGGTAAAGGCCAACGCTTACGATATCATATTAAACGGCGTGGAGCTGGGCGGCGGTTCCATCCGTATTCACGACCAGACGCTGCAAAAGAAGATGTTCCAGGTGCTGGGAATGTCCGACGAGGAAATCCGGAGCAAGTTCGGCTTCCTGATCGAAGCCTTCCAGTACGGCGTACCGCCTCACGGCGGGCTGGCCTATGGCCTGGACCGCCTGGTGATGCTGCTTTGCGGGGCGCCGAACATCCGCGAGGTCATCGCTTTCCCCAAAAATCAGAACGCGCAGTGCATGATGTCGGAAGCACCTTCTGCGGTGGCGGAAAAAGACTTGAGCGAGCTGTCCATACAGCTTGCGCCGGAGGTATAGAGGTAGAGAACGCGCAATGCAGATGAAACGAATAGGAATTTTCGGCGGCAGCTTCGATCCCATCCACTACGGGCATCTGCATCTGGCAGAAGAAGCGCGCTGCCGGGCAAAGCTCGATCAGGTTTTGTTTATCCCCGCCTGGGTATCGCCCTTTAAGCAGGATACGCAGCCGGCGGACGGCTCGCAGCGGCTGGAAATGGTGCGCATGGCTATTGCCTCCAATCCGGGCTTTGCCGTATCGGACATGGAGCTTAAGCGCAGGGAGGTATCCTACACCGCAGATACGCTGCGGCGCTGCAAAGCCATGGCAGGAAGCGAATCGCGGCTGTATTTTATCACCGGGACAGACGCGTTTCTCACCATAGAACAGTGGTATAAGAGCGAAGAGCTGCTGCGCAATTACAGCTTTCTCATCGGAACGCGGCCAGGTTACTGCGAAGAGGAGCTGTCTCGCATCATCGGGAAGGTGAGCCAGCGGTTTGGAGCGGATGTGCAGAGAATCGAAATTCCGCAGCTGGATATTTCATCCAGCCGCATCCGCGAAAAAATAGGGATGGGCGAATCGGTGCGCTACCTGCTTCCGGATGGTCTGATTTATTACATGGAGCACAACGGCCTGTATCGGGGTGCGCCGGAAGAACCGTCGGAAACCGACCGCCATATCGAAGAATTGATCGCCGGACGATTAAAGCCGAAGCGGCTGTCGCATACTTATGGTGTAGTAGAGGAGGCGGGGCGCCTTTGCGCACGCTTTGGGGCTGATGACCGCAAGGCGAAAACCTGCGCGCTCATCCACGATGCTTTCCGCGAAAGGGGAAACCTCGTCCACGGGGCAGCAGCTGCTGCGTATATGAAAGAAACGCTGGGCATCGACGATTTGGATATGCTCAATGCTGTCCGCTTTCACACCACGGGGCGGCCGGGCATGTCGCTTTTGGAAAAAGTGATCTATCTGGCGGATGCCATCGAGCCAGGGCGCAGTTATTCCGGCGTGGAGGAGCTTCGCGAACTTGCAGAAAGCGACCTGGACCGGGCCTGCCTGCAGGCCATGCGGCATACGATTGCCTATCTGAAGGGCAAAGGGGAATCGGCAGACCCGCTGACGGAGCAGGCGGCGGCGGATTTATCAAAGCACATCGGCGGCACAGCCGCTGTCGGGGAAAGGAGATCCCATGAATAATAAAGAAATGGCATTAGCGGCAGCGGCGGCGCTGGATTCCAAAAAAGCGCAGGACGTAGTCGTATTGGACGTAGCGCAGAAGGCTTCCTTTGCGGATTACCTCGTCATCGCTTCCGGCATGTCGGACCGTCAGGTTTCGGCGCTCTGCGACGAGGTGGAGGACCGTCTGGCGCAGGATCAGGCATTTGTAAAAAACATCGAAGGAAAGCGGACCGGCGGCTGGATTTTGATGGATTTTGGCGATGTGATCGTCAACGTATTCTCTGTGGAGCAGAGAAACCACTACAATATAGAGCGGCTTTGGGGCGATTGTCCCCGCGTGGAATTTCAGCGGTCGGAGGAATAACAGAAAAGAGGAGAGACGATGCAACAGCAGTACGATTTTAAAACGATTGAGAAACAATGGCAGGATAGATGGGCCGCAGAGGGCGTATTTAAAACGACAGAGGACGAAAGCAAAGAAAAGTATTACCTTTTAGAAATGTTTCCGTATCCTTCCGGAAAGCTGCACATGGGGCACGTGCGCAACTATTCCATCGGCGACGTGGTGGCGCGCTTTCAGACCATGCGGGGCTACAATGTGCTCCATCCCATGGGTTTCGACTCCTTTGGCCTGCCGGCGGAGAATGCGGCCATCAAGCACGGCATCCATCCGGCGGTCTGGACCAAGGATAACATCGCCGAGATGGAGGTGCAGCTGTCGCGGCTGGGCTTCAGCTACGACTGGGACCGCGAGGTAGCCACCTGCACGCCGGAGTACTACAAGTGGATGCAGTGGCTGTTTATCCAGTTCTACAACAAGGGGCTGGCCTACAAGAAAAAGAATCCGGTCAACTGGTGCCCCTCCTGCCAGACGGTGCTGGCCAACGAGCAGGTAGTGGATGGGCACTGTGAGCGCTGCGGAACGGCGGTCGGAAAGAAAGAGCTCTCCCAGTGGTATCTGAAGATTACGGATTACGCCGACCGGCTGCT
>CATJIF010000107.1 GCA_949740445.1 uncultured Peptostreptococcaceae bacterium
GGAACTTCAGCTTTCTGTTTTTGAGTACATAGACGGATACTATAACTCCAGACGGCCTCATGGGACACTTGGAATGCTTACACCGAACGAAGCAGAAATCTTATATCTGGAGCAGAACCAATAAGCTGCTCCTTAGGATTTTTGCGCAAATTTGTGTCTACTTACTTGACTATGGTTCACACTGCCACAGGCATTTCTCTCATTTACAGGACAGGGAATCCTTGCATCTATCAAAAGATTTCTCAAGTATTGATTTTCTTTTTCCAGATGTTGTATTCTTTTTTCAAGTTCTGCTATGCTTCTCATTAAAAACGCCTAACTTCAAATAGCGGAAGAAACTTTTCAAGCTCACTCTTTTCCTTATATGATACAATGCCCAGCCCTATTCATTTTCAAGTCCCCTGTTCAAGCTTTGCGACAAAAACACGGTGGAATTCTTATGTACTGGTCTATTCAAATCCTATCCACTGTAGATAAGGGATATTTCCCGTATTCCTCATCAGAATTCCATTCTGCTATTGATACAACATCGAATTTATTAATCAATTCTATCCCGTTTCCAATATTTTTCTGTAAAGCAAACGGCAATTCCAGTTTCATTTTTTCCCTCAACCTTTTACGGGTAACCATATCTCCATTCGGATATTCGAGAACATATATAAAATGCAGCGGTTTCGCCTTATTCATCAATTTCAAGAAATGCAGCGAATCATAGAATTTTCGAGTTGTAGATAAATACTTTTTCTGCTCTTCAGGATTGAAGCTATGCGGCTTTTTAGCTCCTTGGATATTGGCATTTTTATATTCCAATAGAATGAGATAATCTTCAGTTTCTATCACAAAATCTACATCTTTGATGTGGATTCCAGCCCTTTGGTATTCATCGTGCATTTTATCAGTTGCCCACACAGCCTTTGAACAGTCAATGCGGTATCTTCCGTTTTCCTCAATAAATATATTTGGCATTATTGCACCTCACAAATCATATACCTCATCCAGCAATTTACCATCTGCAATCATTATATGGTTAGCCTTGATATCCTCCATCCGATATGCTGATTCGCTATATATCTCCTCACTGCACTCGCTTCGTTCTGGATAAAACTCATTCATTGCTTCAGGCAATTTTGAACTTCCCTTATAGAGGTTGTGGAACATCACCTGCGTTTTCTGGCTACGGCGAATTTCTAAATATTTAGCAAGATTATAGCTATGTGTTGCCACAAAAATCTGGACTCCACATTTTTGCAATTCTAATAAAATATCCGCAACTAATGGATATAATTCCGGGTTCAGATTTGCTTCGGGTTCATCCCATAGCAAAACCGACCCCTTTTCCAACAATCCATTCCGAATTAGTTTCCAGAGTAGCCCTAGCTTGCGTAACCCCTCTGCCTCAAGAGAAAATTCAACCATACGGCCATCTTCTTTTACTACATAAAATGTATCTTTTTCTTGAATAACTGTTCCACCTATTGCATCACTTATTTTTTCTAAGATGCCAGTCATTGCAATCGGGATTTCTCTTGCCTCTGGCAACAACGCATTTACTATAATATCAACCTGCGTGCCATCAAAAGGCATGTTGAACTTCTCGTTCAGCGAAAGAAATCCTTCAGAATGTGAAAGCATTTCTGTTGTTGGGATAAATACTGACTGTATATTTAATCCCAACCATTTCCCATCAATGATTTCTGCATCATGAGAAAAACTATACTCAAAACAATGATTTCCATCTGAAACCCTATAATAGCTATAATCATGTTTATTACTCGCATTTTTTAATGCTTCTGTATTTTTCAGGCTGTTTGAAAAATAATGCTGCAATTTTTTTGTTTTTCCTAGATCTGTTCTATAAATTGACCATTGTGTTGCCGAATAGATCATTTTCAACAATGCGGTTTTCCCAACTCCATTTTCCCCAATTATAACGTTGATTCCATCGCAAAACTCAAGCCTAAAGCCATCGCCGATCACATCTCCCGGTTTTATGTCTCCTATTTTACAATCACCGTTATTTTTCCTTGCCTGACGCCGAAAAACAAGCACATTTAAAATATCGATTGATTTAATTGCCATCGAAATCATCTCCTAGGTTTTTACATATTCATTTATCCATTGTACTATAAAATTATGGATTTCCAAAACATTGCTATACAATTTTGCTTCAAATGTTATGCGTCCAATTAGATTTCTTTTCTGGTGTATTCTCGCAATTATGCTTTGAATCATAACATAATTTTATGTTGTTTTCAACCAGCGTTTCAGTGAATTCCCGACAACCAAAAATATTGCCAACGACTTCATCATTATTTTTTCTTACAATTTGAATTGGAACACAGCTTTCGTTCCAGCCTTTTTCGCCATATTCCATTTTTACAGCCCTGCGTTTTTTGCCGCAGGGCTGTCCCATTTTTATTATGTCCTTCCGGCTGGCAGCAGCTCCGGTCGATCTATCACATTCCCGAGGATCTCATCATGGCTGGTGTTCCGCTGATCATCATCATACTGCCCCCTGCCGATTGGGTAAATATCAGATTTTATGTATCCCTCCGTTTCTTCTGTCCTAACCTTCAGAGCGAAGCCGGTCTGCCCTATATCGCGCCAGATGACCTCGCCTATGACGGCCGTCCCCCATATCATACGTCGGACAGCGTCATGTTCGAAGATCAGACGCCGATTCCTATCATACAGCCCGGTGCACCGGCACAAAGTCTTTGGCCTGACCTCCAGCCTGCGCATCTTGCCATCCTCCGGGGATTGGGCCATGATATAATGGTGTTTTTTATTCCTTTCCCTATTTTTTGCCATACAGTAGTAGCCTACTGCCCATTCCCCGTTATCCTTCCGTTTTGCCCGGCATAAAGCTGTCAGGTACATCTCCATCCCTCCGTCCTTCAATCATCCGCCGCCAGCGTTTCGCTTTCCACCCATCCAGACTTGAAGTGTATCTCGATACGGCTGCGGTTTATTACCTTGACCTGCTCCACGACCTGCCCCACCAAGACTTGGTCGAACTCCATGTCTGTACCGGCTGTCTTAAGCCGTTCCATGATGCCCTCCGGCAGCCCGCAATCACCCGGCGTTTTGGGCATCCCTGCCTTTTCCTCCTTCAGAGCCTTTACCTGCCCCACAAGTGCTTGGTACTCCGCGCGGAACTCCATGCTGTAGATATCCCTGCCTGACCGGAGGAGCACCTGTATCTGCTCCTCCAGCGCGCTGATACGGCTATCCAAGGCAGTGCCGCCCTCCGTCATTTCATCCGCATGGCTGCCTAAGACTGAATATTATCCCCCTTGGGAGCCACCAGGTTCCCGCTTCAGAGCCACCTGGAAATGGTATTTTCCACCTTCAGAGCCACCACAACATATTGTGGCAGCACACATATTTGATTTCACTATAAATCTCCTTATAGTTATTCTTGGAGAA
>CATJIF010000108.1 GCA_949740445.1 uncultured Peptostreptococcaceae bacterium
GCGTGAAAACGACCGCGTTGTGATTCGCTGCATTGACTGAGCGAGGACAGTTGCGGTTCGCTTGTTATTCGGCGGTAAAACACTTTTGAACGCTAAGCGGTGCATGCCCTTTGGCAACGAGAATTTAATGCGTTACGGATGAGTAAAAAGCAGCGCATTTGTGGCGCAAAAATATACGATAAATGTACATAAAAGAAAATAAGAGATGGATTGAAAACAAAACCTTTGGAGGTTTACCTTGAAACGGAAATATTTAATACTATGGCTTTTGGTCTTGTCGCTGCTATTGCTGGGAGGCTGCGGCGGTAAAGACGAAGAAGCGGACGCAGAAGCAGGAGACGAGCAAAAGACCGAGGAAACAGAAGAAGCAGACGACGATGACGGTCAGGGAAAAGGCTCGGTGCTGGAATTCGAAGAGGCGGATGACGGAAACGACGATAAATCAGAAGAAGAATCGGACGGCGACAAGGATAAAGATACAGATGCCGAAGATGGCGGAGAAGGCGGCGACAGCAGCACAGGCGGCGCGCTTACCGTTATGACCTTGGACGAATCCGTGGGATATCTTGAGGGACTTTCGCCAGAGCTATTGGGGCTGCCAGGCGCTTCCATGAGCGAATACGAGATTTACAGCGCAGAGCAGATGGTTCCGGTGAACGGGATTACCTGCGCCAAGCTGTCGGTCTACAGCCGCGGCACAAGCGATACCAACACCTTTCAGGGGGTATTTCTGCTGGCCCGCGACGGCACACGTCTATACCGGTTAGAGAATGAAACCGAGGTCGTAGAGATTCCTTTAGCGCCAAAGACCATCGGCGGCGCAGCAGAAGAATAAGCGGCACAAATGACAATGCAGATACGCAGTGGCGTGTCTGCATTTTTTTAGCAGGATATTTTCAGAAAAAACTTAATTCCCGACCGAAGCGGTCGATATACAAAGTGAAGGCGAGCAGAAGTATCGCCCGTCGCTGGAATAGTACGCAGGCCGGTGCTGGTTTCAGCAAGGACGACGGCTCGACCGAAAATATTGTTTACCGGGGAAAAGGAATTCCCCGCAGAAGTTTCAAGGAGGAAATTTTTTTTATGCGTATTCAACACAATATCATGGCCATGAGCGCCTACAGAAACTACACCAACAACGTAGCAGCGATGAAGAAGAACTTGGAAAAGCTCTCCAGCGGCTACAAAATCAACCGCGCTGGCGACGATGCTGCTGGTCTGGCAATCTCCGAAAAAATGAGAGCGCAGATTACCGGCTTAGAGACCGCGCAGAAGAATGCCAAGGATGGCATTTCTCTGGTGCAGACCGCGGAAGGCGCTCTGACCGAAGTACACGATATGTTAAATCGTATGGTAGAGCTGGCAACA
>CATJIF010000109.1 GCA_949740445.1 uncultured Peptostreptococcaceae bacterium
CGTGGTAAATACCGGCGGATGGTGCTTTATCTGGTACGGAATCTCCATCTCCGCCAGCAGCTGATACACCCTTTCTTCGTCCGGATTATACATCTCCTGACTATTTTGTACCTGGCTGTTTTCCACTTGGCTGTTTTCCACCTGTTCGCATTCCTCCTGTTTCCCTTCTGCCGTTTTCTGCAAATTCCTTTCCTCCTCACTCCTCTAATTCTGCTATCCGCATTTCTTTTTATGGGCAGGGATGTTTCCCCTTTACCGGCGGAAACACCGCAGCCCCTTATGATGCGCAGGAAAAAATAAAAGCGACCCTGCATTCCCATGCAAGGCCGCCCTGCGTCTTTTCAAAACGCTGTTATACTAATTCCAGGAATACCATTTCAGCGCAATCGCCTCTTCTGGGTCCTAATTTCAGGATTCTGGTGTAGCCGCCATTGCGTCCTTCGTACTTGGGCGCAATTTCATCGAACAGCTTGGTTACTACATCCTCATCCAAAACGTAAGCCAGCACCTGTCTTCTTGCGTGAAGATCGCCGCGCTTTGCTAACGTAATCATTTTTTCCGCTTCTCTTCTCGTTTCCTTTGCTCTTGTATCAGTCGTGGAAATTCTTCCCTCTCTGAACAGATCGGTTACGAGATTTCTCAGCATCAGCTTTCTGTGGGCAGTAGGTCTGCCTAACTTTCTATAGCCTGGCATAGGAGAACCTCCTTCCTTTCGTTCTATTCATCGCTGGGCTTTAAGCCCAGTCCCAGCTCTTCCAATTTGTGCTTTACTTCGTCCAGGGACTTCTTGCCGAGGTTTCTCACCTTCATCATGTCGTCCTCTGTCTTGTGGGTCAGTTCTTCTACGGTGTTAATCGCTGCCCGCTTGAGGCAGTTGAAAGAACGAACGGACAGTTCCAGCTCTTCTATGGTCATTTCCAGAGCCTTTTCTTTCTGATCCTCTTCCTTTTCCACCATGATCTCCACGGCATCCATGCTGTCCGTCAGGTCGATGAACAGCTTTAGATGCTCCTGCATGATCTTGGCACCGATGGAAACCCCCTCGTCCGGCGCAATCGAACCGTCCGTCCAGATTTCAAGAATCAGTCTGTCGTAGTCGGTTACCTGGCCTACCCGGGTGTTTTCTACGGTGAAGTTTACCTTCCGCACCGGCGTATAGATGGAATCAATAGGAATCACGGCTACTGGCGTAGCCTCCGTCTTGTTCTGATCCGCAGGCACATAACCTCGTCCTCTGGCGATGTTGATTTCCATCACCAGCGAGGCGTTTTCTTCCAGCGTTGCAATGTGCAGTTCCGGATTGAATATTTCCAGATCACTATCGGCGATAATATCAGCCGCTGTCACCTCTTTGGGGCCGACAGCGTTGATGATGACTCTCTTAGTACTTTCGTTGTTGAGGCGAACCGCAAGCTTCTTCAGGTTTAAGATGATTTCTGTTACATCTTCCTTTACTCCCGGAATCGTGGAAAATTCGTGGAGAATCCCATCGATTTTTACGGAGGTCACCGCAGCGCCCGGAAGTGAGGACAGCAGGATACGTCTTAAGCTGTTGCCCAGGGTCGTACCGTAGCCGCGCTCCAACGGCTCTACAACGAATTTTCCGTAATTTTTTTCCTCATCGGAATAAATACACTCGATGGTTGGCTTTTCAATTTCGATCACTCAAATCCCTCCTTTAAACGGTTGAAACATGGGGAGAAACGATTACTTGGAGTACAATTCGACGATTAAATGTTCTGCAATCGGAGTGTCGATATCCTGTCTCTGCGGAATTGCTAATACTTTACCCTCAAGTTTGTCAACGTCTACCGTAATCCAGCCGGGCGTGCTGATCGTCATTTCTCTGATTTCCTTGAACTTCGGAGAAGAGACGCTCTTTTCCTTTACCTTGATTACGTCGCCTGCCTTGACCTCGAGGGAAGGAATGTTGACCTTCTTTCCGTTCAGCGTAAAGTGCCCGTGAAGCACCAGCTGTCTGGCTTCCTTTCTCGAAGCGGCAAAGCCCATTCTGAAGACCACGTTGTCCAGTCTGCATTCCAAAGCGATCAGCAGATTTTCACCGGATTTACCCGGCTTTTTCGCCGCTTTTTCAAAGCAGTTTCTAAACTGTGTTTCCAGCATGCCATAAAAACGCTTTGCCTTCTGCTTTTCTCTCAGCTGAAGACCGTAGTTGGAAGACTTCTTTCTATCCTGCCCGTGCTGTCCAGGAGCATAGGCTCTCTTTTCCATAGCACATTTGGAGCTATAGCATCTTTCGCCTTTTAAGAACATCTTCTGGCCTTCTCTCCTGCACAGCTTGCAGGAAGGACCTGTATATCTTGCCATATTACTACACCTCCTGTACTAAACTCTTCTTCTCTTCGGCGGCCGGCAGCCGTTGTGAGGAATGGGCGTAATGTCCTTAATCATATTGATTTCAAGACCGGCAGCCTGCAGCGCTCTGATGGCCGCCTCACGTCCGGAACCCGGACCTTTTACATATACTTCAACGGTTTTTAAGCCGTGCTCCATCGCACCTTTTGCAGCGGTTTCCGCAGCCATCTGCGCAGCGTAGGGCGTGGACTTTCTCGAGCCCTTAAATCCCAGGGAGCCGGCGCTGGACCACGCCAGGGCGTTGCCGTTGAGGTCGGTCAGAGTGACGAGAGTATTATTGAAGGTGGACTGGATATGAGCCTGGCCGCGTTCAATATTTTTGCGTTCTCTTTTCTTTTTGCGAACTGTTTTCTTTACAGTCTTTGCCATTTTCATCTACCTCCTTACTTCTTCTTCTTTCTGCCTACGGTCTTCTTCGGACCCTTGCGCGTTCTGGCGTTCGTCTTCGTCTTCTGGCCTCTGACGGGCAGTCCTCTTCTATGTCTGATTCCCCTGTAGCAGCCGATTTCCATCAGTCTCTTGATGTTCAGAGAAACTTCTCTGCGCAGATCGCCTTCTACGGTGTATTCGGAATCAATAATCTTTCTGATCGCACCAACCTCGTCCTCGGACAGATCCTTCACTCTTGTGTCCGGATTGATGCCGGCCTGTTCCAGAATTTTAGCAGCAGTTGGTCTACCGATACCGTAAATATAAGTGAGTCCGATTTCTACTCTTTTGTCTCTCGGTAAATCGACACCGGCTATACGAGCCATATTTCTACCTCCTTAATGTGCTGATTGCTATCGTGAATTGACCGCATCAGGATGCCTTGCCGCCTCCCGGCGGGAAGGCACAGCCGCTCCCTATTGGTCCGTTCAAGCGTTACTTAACCCTGCGTCTGCTTGTGCTTGGGATTCTCACAGATAACCATAACCTTGCCGTTTCTCTTGATTACCTTGCACTTTTCGCAGATGGGTTTTACGGATGCTCTAACTTTCATCGTTCAAACCTCCTCGTACTGTTCATCTATCCTTACTACTTATCTCTCCACGTGATTCTTCCACGGGACAGATCGTATTGAGACAATTCAATCTTTACCCTGTCACCGGGGATGATCTTGATGAAGTTCATTCTTATTTTTCCGGATATGTGGGCGAGCACTTCAAATCCATTTTCAAGGCGAACCTTGAACATGGCGTTGGGCTGCGCTTCGACCACGGTGCCAAATACTTCTATGACATCCTTCTTTGCCATAAGTTGACCTCCTACATAATTTTGCCCGGCCTGTCTTTGCCCTGCTCTGCCGGCGCTAAAGCGTCAGCAGCCGGGGCTCGCTCTCTGTAATCACAACCGTATTTTCGTAATGAGCTGCCAGAGAATCGTCTACGGTGCGCGCCGTCCAGTCGTTGGACAGCACTTCGACCTCGTAATCTCCTGCGCTGATCATGGGCTCTATGGCAAGCACCATTCCGGGAACCAGCCGCGGTCCCCGTCCAGGCCGCCCGTAATTGGGAACCTGCGGGTCTTCGTGCATGTTTCGCCCAATTCCATGGCCTACATAATCTCTCACAACGGAAAATCCGGCAGACTCAGCATGCCTCTGAATCGCATGGGAGACATCGGAGAGCCGATAGCCCGGTCTGCAAAATTTCAATCCTTCAAAGAAGCACTCTTCCGTTACGCGGATCAGGCGATCCGCTTCTTCAGAAACCTCTCCTACCCTGTAAGTCCTTGCCGCATCGCTGTAATAGCCCTTGCAGATGGTTCCCAGATCCACGCTGACGATGTCGCCCTGGCGCAGAATCCGCTTCTTAGATGGAATCCCGTGAACCACTTCGCTGTTGACAGAGATGCAGGCGCAGGCCGGAAAGCCTTCATAACCCTTAAATGCCGGCAGCTGGCCGCTCTTGCGGATTTCCTCCTCCACGAAGGAATCCACATCGTTTGTGGAAATACCCGCGCAAACCACCTCCGGCAGCTTCAGAAGAATCTGGCGTGTTACCGCCGCCGCTTCCTGCATGATTTCAATCTCATCCTGTGATTTCAGAATAATCATATATTATGCTCCCAAAATATCGACGATGGCATCGAATACTGCGTCCTGGCTGGCCGCTCCGTCGATGTGAGCGATCTCGTCTGCCGTTTCGTAGTAATCGATCAGCGGCGCCGTCTGCGCCTGATAGACCTTAAACCGGTTCAGCACGGTCTCTTCCGCATCGTCGGCTCTCTGATGGAGCTCGCCACCGCACAAGTCGCAGACACCTTCCGCCTTCGGAGGCATACTGCTTACGTGGTAGGTGGCTCCGCAGGTCTTGCATACCCTGCGGCCGATGATGCGCGGAAGAAGAATTTCTTCCGGTACTCTGATGTTCAGGACCACAGAAAGCTTCATATCCTTTTGTGCCAGATACTTGTCAAAGCTTTCTGCCTGATATATTGTCCTGGGAAAACCGTCCAGCAGGAATCCGTTGTTGCAGTCCTCCCACGTCAGCCGGTCCTCCACCAGCGCAATGACCAGATCATCGGGAACCAGTTCGCCGTGATCCATGTACTCCTGCGCCTTTTTGCCCAGCGCTGTCCCTTCTTTTATGTTCCTGCGTAAGATGTCGCCGGTAGAGATGTACGGAATTTCATATCTGGCAGCGATTTTCACTGCCTGAGTTCCTTTGCCGGCACCCGGAGGGCCCAGCAAAACCAATCTCTTCATAGTTTCCTCCATGTTCAGGAGCATCGCACCTGCAGCCCGCCGCAACCGAAGGGCCGGCGGCAGGCGCTATGCTTTCTATTTCCCATAAATGCTGTGTGCTGTGTTATTTCAGGAAACCGCTGTAATTTCTCATTACCATCTGGGTTTCCAGCTGCTTCATCGTCTCTAAGGCCACACCGATGGCAATCAGAAGCGAGGTGCCGCCGAAGCCGATCTGAAGATCGGTCCACTGCTGAAGCAGTGTCGGCATTGCTGCAATTACCGCTAAGAAAAGCGCACCTACAATCGTAATTCTTGACATGACCTTGCTGAGATATTCAACGGTGGCTCTTCCCGGACGGATTCCGGGGATAAAACCGCCGTTTGCTTTCATATTATCCGCTATTTCCATGGGGTTAAAGGTAATGCCCGTATAGAAATAGGTAAAGAACAGGATCAGGATTACGTCCAAAGCGACGTAAATCCATACGCCTGGCTGACCGCTCGGCGACAGCCACCGGTTTACAAAGTTTGCAAATCCCGTATCCGGCCACACATATGCGATGGTCAGCGGCATTTGCAGCAGGGAGATCGCGAAGATGACGGGAATAACGCCCGACTGGTTGACTTTCAGAGGAATGTGCGTGCTCTGTCCACCGTACATTTTTCTTCCGACCACTCTCTTTGCATACTGCACCGGAATCTTTCTCGTTCCCTCCTGCACCGCTACGATACCGACAATTACCAGTACCGCAAACACCAGGAACAGGATTACGGAAATCCAGCTTACCGAACCATCCTTCAGCTGGATAAAGGTGCTGCGGATTCCGGTGGGAATCCGGGATACGATGCCTGCAAAAATAATCAGGGAAATACCGTTGCCGATGCCGCTTTCATTGATGCGTTCGCCCAACCACATCAAGAAAGCCGTGCCTGCGCACAGCGTCAGGATGATGACGATCTTCATCGCCATGCTGTCGCTTAACAGGTAGCCCCGGAACAAGCCGAAGGTATACCCTGCCGCCTGCACCAATGCCAGTACCACCGTCAGGTAACGGGTGTACTGGGCAATCTTTTTTCTTCCTTCATTGCCTTCCTTTGCCAACTCCTCCAGGCGGGGAATCGCGATGGTCAGCAGCTGCAAAATAATCGACGCAGTAATATACGGCGTAATGCTCAGAGCGAAGATGGTAAAGTTACCGAAAGCTCCGCCAGAGAACATATCGAACAGGCCGAACAGGCCGCTGTCGTTAGCCTGGAACGCCGCAGCGAAGATCTCACGGTTGATTCCGGGAACCGGGATGCACGATCCCAGTCGGAATACAACCAACATCATCAGTGTATACAAGAGCTTTTTGCGGATATCCGGGATTCTCCAAGCCTGAACCATTGTTTTTAACATGTTCATCTTAGATCACCTCTGCCTTTCCTCCCGCAGCTTCGATCTTTTCCATTGCAGATTTACTGAATTTGTGTGCCTTTACCGTCAGCTTCTTTTCCAGAGCGCCGTCGCCCAGGATCTTGATGCCGGCGGTTACCTTCTTGGCCAGACCCAACTCCATCATCAGTTCCGGAGTAACTTCCGTGCCGTTTTCGAATGCATTCAGAGCTTCTACGTTGACTCCGATGTATTCTTTTCTCCAGTGATTGGTAAACCCTCTCTTGGGGATGCGTCTGTATAGAGGCATCTGACCGCCTTCAAAGCCCAGTCTGACGCCGCCGCCGCTTCTGGAGTTCTGACCATTCATACCTCTGCCCGCCGTCTTACCCTGACCGGTAGCGGTACCTCTGCCCTTTCTCTTCGGCGCTTTGGTTGCGCCCGGAGCTGCCTTTAATTCATGAAGTTTCATTGGCAATCCACCTCCTTCTTAGAGTTCTTCTACGGTAAGCAGATGGCTTACCTTTGCCACTGCTCCACGAGTCTGCGGTGTATCCGGGAGCTCTACTGACTGTCTGATTTTTCTCAGACCTAACGCTTCTACAACTTTTCTCTGAGCCGGGGAAGCGCCGATTGTGCTCTTTACTAAAGTAACCTTGACTTTATCTGCCATGTCGCGTTTCCTCCTAACCTAAAATTTCTTCTCTCGTTTTTCCTCTCAGACGGGAAACCTCCTCTACCGTCTTTAGGGCGCGCAGGCCCTCGATGGTAGCCAAAGCCATGTTTCCGGCGTTGCTGGAACCGATGGACTTGCCACGGATATCCTTTACTCCGGCCAGCTCCAGGACGGTACGCACGGAGGAACCGGCGATAACTCCGGTACCCTGTGCAGCGGGCATCAGCAGAACTCTGCCGGCACCGAACACTCCCAGGGACTGATGAGGAATGGTAGTTCCTACCGTAGGAACATAGATCAAATCTTTCTTCGCATCTTCTACGGCTTTTCTTACGGCTTCGGGAATTTCCTGCGCCTTGCCCAGGCCAACGCCCACGTAACCGTTGCCGTCGCCGACAACCACCGTAACGCTGAACCGGAAATTCTTACCGCCTTTAACAACCTTCGTAACACGTCTGATGTTTACGATAGATTCTTTTAAGTCAAGCTTGGACGCATCTATCATTGTTCGCATTCTGCTCCTCCTTGCTAAAATTTCAGCCCGGCTTCGCGAGCGCCGTCTGCCAGTTCCTTAACTCTTCCGTGATACAGATACCCGCCTCTATCAAAGCATACGGTCTCGATTCCCGCTGCTAGCGCTTTTTTCGCAACGGCTTCGCCCACCAGCTTGGCAGCCTCTTTGTTTCCGCCGTAAGCGGCCTGGGCTTTGATATCCTTGTCTAAGGAAGAAGCAGCTACTAAGGTTCTTCCGTTCACATCGTCGATGATCTGCACGGAAATGTTCTTCAGGCTTCTGTATACGCACAGTCTCGGTCTTTCAGGAGTTCCAGACACGTCTTTTCTCACCCTTGCATGACGGGCGAGACGTCTGTCGTTTTTACTGTTTTTCTTTGCCATTTTGTTTACTCCTTCCTACTTATTTTTTCTTGGCGCCGGCCTTGCCTTCTTTTCTGCGTACAACCTCACCGACGTAGCGGATTCCCTTGCCCTTATAGGGTTCGGGCTTTCTCCACTTTCTGATGTTTGCCGCATAATTTCCGACAAGCGCCTTGCTGGCGCCCTTGACCGTGATTTCCGTGGGAGAAGTTACCTCGGTGGTAATCCCTTCCGGGTCCGGCATTTCTACGGGATGGGAGTAACCTAAGTTCATCACCAGCACGTTGCCCTTCTTCTCAGCCTTGTAACCAACGCCGATCATCTGCAGCTTCTTTTCGAAGCCCTGGGTAACGCCCAGCACCATATTGTTTACCAGAGTTCTGGCCAGCCCGTGGCTTTCTCTGGCTTCCTTGCTTTCGTCAATGGGCGTTACGGATGCCACGCCCTCGCTGATCTCGATCTTAATCTTCTTGCTGATCTGCTCCTGCAGCTCTCCTTTTGGTCCTTTTACAGTAACAAGATTGCTGTCACTGACTTTGATTTCGACACCAGCAGGAACTGTCACAGGAAGCTTACCAATTCTAGACATTTTCTATACCTCCTAAATTCCTTCTTGTTACTACCAGACGTAGCAGATGACTTCTCCGCCTACGCCTAATTTTCTCGCCTGCCTGTCAGTGATCAGGCCGCTGGAAGTGGAAATGATGGCGATTCCCAGTCCACCCAGTACTTTGGGTACATCGCCCGCCTTGGCATATACCTTCAGGCCAGGCTTGGAAATCTTCTTAATTCCGCTGATTACCTTTGTCTTGTCGGGGCCGTACTTCATGGAAACCTTGATCGTTCCCTGCTTTCCGTCCTCGACCATGTCGTAACCTCTGATATATCCTTCTTCCTTTAAGATTTCGGCGATGGCCTTCTTCATTTTGGAAGCAGGGATTTCAACGGTAGCGTGTCCTACCGTGTTGGCATTTCTGATTCTTGTAAGCATATCTGCTATAGGATCTGTCATTGTCATGGTTGCGTACCTCCTTCCTTTTTATTACCAGCTGGCTTTTCTGACGCCGGGGATCTCCCCCTTGTAAGCCAGTTCTCTGAAACAGATACGGCAAATTCCGTATTTTCTCAAGTACGCGTGAGGTCTTCCGCAGATTTTACATCTGTTGTAGGCCTGCGTCGAATGCTTGGGTTTTCTCTGCTGCTTTACTTTGAGAGATGTCTTTGCCATAATTCCCTCCTATTTCTCAAACGGCATTCCGAGCATTTCGAGAAGAGCCTTGGCTTCCTCGTCATTCTTTGCCGTCGTGGTGAATACGATGTTCATACCTCTGATTTTCTCTACCTTATCGTAGGTGATTTCCGGGAAAATCAGCTGCTCTTTGATACCCATGGAATAGTTTCCACGGCCGTCGAAGGAGTTTTTGCTGACGCCTTTGAAGTCTCTTACGCGGGGCAGAGCGATGTTGAAGAATTTGTCGGCAAATTCGTACATTCTGTCGCCGCGTAGCGTTACCTTTGCGCCGATGGACATGCCCTGTCTCAGCTTGAAGTTGGCGATGGATTTCTTCGCCTTGGTAACCACCGGCTTCTGTCCGGCGATCAGGCCCAGCTCATCCACAGCAACCTCCAGCAGCTTGGCGTTTTCTTTCGTATCGCCAAGGCCCATGTTGATGGTAATCTTCTCCAGCTTGGGAACTTCCATCACATTTTTATATTTGAACTTTTCCATCAAGGATTTGAATACTACGTTCTTGTACGTTTCTTTCAGTCTTGCTGCCAAGATGTTTCCCTCCTTTCTTAGTCGATAACCTGACCGGTCTTCTTGGATACTCTCTTTTTGTGTCCGTTCTCCACCTTGTATCCGATTCTGGTCGGGGCTTTCGCCTTGTTATCGTAATACATAACGTTGGAAACATGGATCGGGCCTTCCTGATGCTTGATTTCAGCAGGCGCTGTTCTCGTCTGCTTCTGATGCTTCGTCTGAACGTTTACGCCTTCCACGATAACGGTGTTGGTCTTGGGGAATGCTCTCAGCACTCTGCCTTTCTTGCCCTTATCTTTACCGGTGATTACCAGTACGGTATCATTCTTCTTAATATGCATCTTTTTCACCTCCTACAGCACTTCTGGCGCCAAAGACACAATCTTCATAAAGCCCTTGTCGCGCAGCTCTCTGGCCACGGGCCCGAAGATACGGGTTCCCACCGGGTTCTTGTCGTCTTTGATGATAACCGCTGCATTCTGGTCGAATTTCACGTAGCTGCCGTCGATTCTTCTCGCGCCGTGAGCGGAACGCACGATGACAGCCTTTACGACGTCGCCCTTTTTCACGACGCCGCCCGGAGTCGCATCTTTAACGGCACATACGATAATATCTCCAATATTCGCAGTTTTACGGCTGGTTCCGCCCAAAATGCGAATGCACAAAAGCTCTTTTGCACCTGAATTGTCAGCAACTTTCAATCTGGTTTCTGTCTGAATCATGTTCGCGTTGCCTCCTTATTTTACTTTCTCGACTATGTTCACAAGTCTCCATCTCTTGTCTTTAGACAACGGTCTTGTTTCCATAATTCTCACTTTATCGCCAATGCTGCACTCATTCTGCTCGTCGTGCGCCTTGAATTTCTTCGTTCTCTTTACAGATTTACCGTAAAGAGAATGACGAATAGATTCTTCTACAGAAACAACGATGGTTTTATCCATTTTGTTGCTGGTTACGATGCCGACTCTGGTCTTTCTTGCATTTCTATCTAACACGCTGTACATCCTCCTTTCGGTTAACCTTCCACATTCTTCAGCTGCTTCTCTCTCAGCACGGTTTTGCAGCGGGCGATATCCTTCTTGATATCTCTCATCTTGATGGGGTTCTCCAACTGACCGGTCACGTGCTGGAATCTCAGGTTGAACAGCTCGTTCTTCAGCTTCTTTACCTCAGCGTTCAGCTCAACCTCGGACATATTCTTGATCTGTTCGATTTTCATTACGCTTCACCACCCTCTGCTACTTCCTGGCCTTTGATGGCAAACTTACACTTTACAGGGAGCTTGTGCATGGCAAGTCTCATAGCTTCTCTTGCCGCTGCTTCCGATACACCCTCGATCTCAAACATAACTCTACCAGGCTTAACAACTGCTACCCAGTATTCCGGCGCACCTTTACCAGAACCCATTCGAACTTCAGCGGGCTTCTTGGTAACCGACTTGTGCGGGAAAATCTTAATGAATACCTTACCGCCTCTCTTGATGGATCTGGTCATGGCGATACGGGCAGCCTCTATCTGATTGGAGGTGATCCAGCCGCACTCCTGGGCAACCAGTCCGTACGCTCCGTACGTGATGGTATTTCCCTTGGTGGCTACACCTTTCATTCTTCCTCTGTGGACTCTACGACGTTTTACTCTCTTTGGCATTAACATCGCGATTTCCTCCTTTCTATCTGATTATTCTGCGGAAGTCTCGGCAGGAGCCTCAGCAGCCGCTTCCTCTACGGGAGCAGCAGGGGCGGGAGCCGGCTTTGCAGGTCTTTTTCTCGGATTTACAAATTTCTTTTCGTCTCTGGAATCGAAGCCGTTTCTTCTATCTCTTCTATCGTTTCTGTCTCTTCTCGGACGATCGCCATCGCGGCGGTCGCGGCGGTCGCCTCTTCTGCGATCACTCTTAGGCGCTTCTTCCGGCAGACCGGACTTCAGTCCCTTTGTCAGGACTTCGCCATTGTTGATCCAAACCTTTACGCCCAGCTTTCCGTAGGTCGTATCGGCTTCTGCAAATCCGTAAGCAATATCAGCTCTCAGCGTATGAAGGGGAACGTTGCCTTCGCTGTACTTCTCGCTTCTTGCGATTTCAGCCCCGCCTACGCGCCCGGAAACCATGATCTTGATTCCCTTGCCGCCGGCTTTTATGGTTCTGCCGATGGCCTGCTTCATAGCTCTTCGGAAGGAAATTCTCTTTTCCAGAGCCTGGGCGATGCTTTCTGCTGTCAGCTGCGCATCCAGCTCTGGTCTTCTTACTTCCACGATGTTGATGGAAGTGGTTTTGCCGGTCAGTTTTTCCACGTCAGCCTTCAGCTGATCAATTCCGGCGCCGCCGCTGCCGATGACCATGCCGGGCTTTGCTGTCAGAACAGTGATCTTCGTCTGGTTGTTCGCTGCTCTTTCGATCAAAACCTTGGCCACTCCAGCCGCATATAATTTTTTCTTAACGAACTCTCTGATCTTCTTATCTTCTACCAGATAGTCGGCGAAGTCTTTTTTATCTGCATACCACTTGGAATCCCAGTCTTTGATAACGCCCACTCTCAATCCATGTGGACTAACTTTCTGACCCATTAAATAAACCTCCTGTTCTGAATTATCTTTCCTTTAATGTAACGCCGATGTGGCTGCTTCTCTTCAGGATAATAGACGCACGGCCCTGAGCACCTGCTCTCCACCGCTTCATGGTGGGGCCCTGGTTTGCGTAAGCATCTGCAACGTACAGCTTGGAAACATCCATATCGTGGTTGTTTTCCGCGTTGGCCTTTGCAGACATCACAACCTTTTCTACCAGCTCTGCGCCTTTGCCAGGAGTAAACTTCAAAATCGCTAATGCCTCGTCTAAATTCTTACCTCTGATTAAGTCCGTAACAGGCTTTACTTTAACAGGAGACATTCTGACATATTTTGCAATTGCCTTTGCTTCCATTTTTCATATCTCCTTTCTCTATCTCTTTACTTTTGAGGACTTGTCTGCGGCATGCCCTCTGTAATTTCTGGTCGGTGCAAACTCACCCAGTCTGTGTCCTACCATATCTTCGGTGATGTACACGGGAACGTGCTTTTTGCCGTCGTGCACCGCAATCGTGTGTCCTACCATCTGCGGGAAAATAGTCGACGGTCTGGACCAGGTTTTGATGACTTTCTTTTCATTGGCTGCGTTCATCGCGTCGATGGCTTTTAACAGCTTCGCGTTGACGAAAGGGCCTTTCTTCAGTGATCTACCCATTATTTATATCCTCCCTTCAACTATTTGTCGTTTCTTCTCTTTACAATGTACTGGTTCGAAGCCTTGTTCTTCTTTCTGGTCTTATAACCGAGAGCAGGCTTGCCCCAGGGGGTAACCGGGCTGACGCGGCCGATTCCGGCCTTGCCTTCGCCACCGCCGTGCGGGTGGTCGTTGGGGTTCATAACCGAACCTCTGACGGTGGGACGGATTCCCATGTGTCTCTTGCGTCCGGCCTTACCCAGCATGATGTTGGAATGATCCAGGTTGCCTACTTCGCCGATGGTGGCTCTGCATTCGGTTCTGATCTTGCGGACCTCGCCGGACGGCAGTCTCACCTGGCAGTAGTCGCCTTCCTTGGCCATCAGCTGCGCACCGTTACCTGCGGAGCGAACCAGCTGTGCGCCCTTGCCTGCCTTCATCTCGATGCAGTGGATAATCGTACCCACGGGGATGTCGGACAGTCTCAGGGCGTTTCCTACGGTGATGTCTGCGTTGGCGCCGGACAGGATTACGTCGCCGACCTTCAGCTTGTTGGGAGCGATGATGTATCTCTTCTCGCCGTCAGCATATACCACCAGAGCGATGTTGGCGCTTCTGTTGGGATCGTATTCGATTGTCTTTACCGTTGCAGGAATGTCGTCTTTGTTTCTCTTAAAGTCGATGATTCTGTATTTGATCTTGGCGCCGCCACCTCTGTGTCTTACAGTGATCTTACCTCTGGAGTTTCTTCCGGAGTGCTTTTTCAGGCTGACTGTAAGAGATTTTTCCGGGGTGGAAGTCGTGATTTCCTCAAATGTGGAAACGGTCATACCTCTCAAACCCGGAGTGGTCGGATTGTATTTCTTAATTCCCATCGTGCAGTCCCTCCTTACAGGCTCTGGAAGAATTCGATTTCCTTACTGTTATCTGTAAGGGTAACGATCGCCTTCTTGGAAGCGGCCGTTCTTCCTACATATCTTCCCATTCTCTTCATTTTACCATTAACGTTCATAATGTTGACCTTGGCAACCTCTACACCGAAGATTTCTTCGATGGCCAGCTTGACCTGCGTCTTGTTTGCGCCTGTGGCAACTTTGAAAGTATATTTTTTATTCTGAGCGTCATCCATGGAAGTTTCAGTGATGACCGGTTTGATAATCACATCGTAAGCCGTCATTTAAGCGTACACCTCCTCGATTTTCTTTACCGCATCCGCCGTGACGATGAAGCTGGTGCTGTTTACGATCTCGTACACGTTCATCTGGGATACCATAGTGGTTCTAACTCCGGGGATATTGGCGGCAGCTCTGATGATGGCGTCATCCTTTTCTGCGGTTACGATCAGCGCTTTTTTCGCAGCCTTTACGTTCTCCAATACCTTGATCATATCCTTTGTTTTCGGCGCTTCCATCTTGAGAGCGTCCAAAACGATGATTTCGTTCTCCTGTACCTTAGAGGTCAGCGCGGACTTCAGTGCCAGGCGTCTTACCTTCTTGGGTACGGTATATCTATAGTCTCTGGGCTTGGGTGCAAAGACGATACCGCCGCCGATCTGCGACGGGTCTGTGCTGGAACCCTGTCTGTGACGGCCGGTTCCCTTCTGGCGGAAGGGCTTTCTGCCGCCTCCGCGGACTTCAGCTCTGGTCTTTGCGGACTGTGTGCCCTGTCTCTGGTTTGCTAAATAATTTTTGATCACTTCGTGAACCGCGTATTCGTTGATTTCGATTCCGAAGATCGCGTCATTCAGATCAATGCTTCCGGCCTGTTCTCCGGCCATGTTCAGCATAGTAACTTTTGCCATTTGACTTCTCCTCCTTTCCCTGACCTATTTTCCCTGGCCCTTGACGGCATAGCGGATCTTGAGCAGGCCGCCCTTGCCTCCGGGAACAGCGCCCTTGACCAGCATCAGGTTTCTGTCGGCGATGATTTTAACGAGTTCTACGTTCTGCACGGTAACGGTCTCTCTTCCGGTTCTTCCGGGGGCCTCGTTGCCCTTGAATACACGGGAAGGATAGGTTGCCGCAGCCAGGCCGCCGGGAAGTCTCTTGTGCTTGGAACCGTGGGTCATGGGACCTCTGCGGTGTCCGTGGCGCTTGATGTTACCCTGAGTGCCCTTACCTTTGGACGTACCAGTAATGTCTAATTTTACGCCCTCTTCAAAGTCCGCTACGGTAATGACCTGTCCGGCCTCGTAGCTTTCGCCCTCTTCCAGGCGGATTTCGGTCAGGTGCTTTTTCAGCGGAGCCTGCCACTTGGCAAAATGCCCTTTCATGGGCTTGTTTACCCTATGCTCTTTGACGTCTGCGAAGCCGATCTGCACGGCGTCGTAGCCATCGGTTTCAACGGTTTTGATCTGGGTTACGACCGCGGGGCCCGCCTCGATAACGGTAACCGGAATCGCAGCGCCCTGCTCGGAAAAGATCTGGGTCATTCCGACCTTTTTTCCTAAGATTGTCTTCATTCCTTAATTCCTCCTAATTTCTTACAGCGGATTACATGATGTAATCATACTAAGCGGGAGATTTAACCGGTCCGCACCGCCGTTCTGCCGACACAGGATGGCAGCGTTTGCGATGCGCGTTTGGCCAATCTATGTGAGTCTTAGTATTTACAGTTTGATCTCGATGTCCACACCTGCAGGCATATCCAGCTTCATCAGCGCGTCGATGGTCTTGGGCGTGGGGCTTAAGATGTCGATCAGTCTCTTGTGGGTTCTCTGTTCGAACTGCTCTCTGGCGTCCTTGTATTTGTGAACGGCTCTCAGAATGGTGATAACCTGCTTTTCTGTGGGCAGGGGAATGGGACCGGAAACTTCGGCGCCCGTCTTCTTTGCCGTATCCACGATTTTAGCTGCGGACTGATCCAGCGATTTGTGATCGTAAGCCTTTAACTTGATTCTGATTTTCTGACTGCTCATTACGTTTGTTCCTCCTTTGATGTTCCGTACGTTTTCGCTATGCTGTACGAGGGCGGTTGTCGCGCCTCTTTTCCCAGCCCCGGAAGCCGGCCTGTTCGCCGGGCTGCCGTTGCTGCATGTCCTGAGTTTCCAGACCGTGGCGGGAACGCGCCGCCCGACCCCAAAGGCCCGCAGGCCTTGCATTTGGCGGGCTTTGTCAAATCTGCCCATCGGTCTTTCTCCGAAACACAGCGCCGTGTGTTTCATTATTTTTTACTCAAAACAAAAGCGCGAGAATCCCTTCGCCCGGTTCGCGACCGGACAATTCTCGGCAGAAATTACCTGATAGCTCAGCAACTTCCTGCGTCATCGCGTTATTTTTAAGCATTAGCAGCGCTTGCGCCAGTATGTCACAAGCTTTTTTAGTATACTGTATCCTTGGACATATTGCAAGTCTTTTTTAAATATTTTTTGCATTTTTTTCAGCGGAGAAAAAAGCGAAACGTGGGAAAAATCAATGCTTGTATCGGTCGTTTTCCGCATTGTTTTTCACACGTTTCCTGGTGTTTCATTTTGAATTGTCTGACGATTGTGTCCACCTGCCGGGCACCGGCCGCTTCTGCCGGGCGCCCTGCACAGCCGCTGTTATGCCAGCACAGCGTCGCTTAAGCGCACGATGGCCTCCGCATAAATCTTGGCCGCCTTTACCAGATTGTCGATGGAAATGCTTTCGTTTTTCTGGTGCATGATATCCTCCTCGTCGGGAAACAGCATGCCGAAGGCCACCGCATTGGGAATGGCCCGGGCATAGGAGGCGCCGCCGATCACCAGCGGCTTTGTCTGCAGATCACCGGTAAATTCCTGATACGATGCCATCAGCGCCTGTACGATGGGGTGATCTTCCGGAAGGTAGATGGGCGGATTGTGGCTCTTCTTTACTACGCCGTAGCCGCGGGCGTTTAACAGCGGCATCATGGCATCGTACACCTTCTCGTCGCTGCAGCTGATGGGATAGCGGATGTTGATGGTCAGCTGCGCTGCCTCTTCGTTCAGGGAAATGACTCCGGTATTCCAGACCAGCTCTCCGGAGATGTCATCGCAAAAGCCGCATCCCATGCCCGCTCCATTCAGCTCAAAGCCTATATTCCTGTTGTAAAAGTCGATAAAATCCTCTGCGCTTTCGCCGGCAAAGCCCAGCCGTCCTAAAAATTCCATCAGCACGGAAATCGCGTTTAACCCCTTGCCCGGCGTGGCTCCGTGGGCCGACACGCCCTCCGCCGCGATCTCCAGGCTCTTGCCCCGCCCCTTGCAGGAAAGCCTATATCCCGTTTCCTTGCAGAAAGCATCTACACGTCCGCGGATGTCGTCGTAACCGCAGTCGCTGTATACCAGCGCTTTGGCAAAATCGGGAACGGAATTCGCCGCCGTTCCTCCCTGCATGCTGCGCAGCCGGAGCCCTTTTTCCGCCTCCGGCACCTTGGCGAACTTTGCGGCAATGTCGAAGGTCAGCGTACCCTTTTCGCCGTTGATCAGCGGAAACTGCCCGTCCGGCGTAAAGCCAAAGTCCGGCGCACCCACTTCCGCAAGATAGCGTTCCATTCCATCCCAGTTCGTCTCTTCGTCCAGGCCCAGAATCATGCGCACGGTCTTGCGGGGCAGATACCCGGCTTCCTTCACCGCCTTCATGGCGTAGAGCGCGGCGATCAGCGGCCCCTTGTTATCCGAAGTGCCGCGGCCGTACACGCGGCCGTCTTTTACCTCTGCCCCGTAAGGGTCGAACTCCCATCCGCTCCCTTCGGGAACTACATCCAGGTGACCCAGAATGGCCATGACCTCCGGCTTCGCTACGCCGATCTCACCTGCCTCCTGCGCCGGAAATTCGATGTGTCCGCCGAAATTTTCTACCCGGCGGGTATCAAAGCCCTGGCGCTTTCCAAGCTCCAGCATGGCGGAAAACACTTGCTGCACGCCTTCGCCAAAGGGCTGCGGCTTTCCGTCGATTCCCAGCTCGTCCACGCTCTTAATGCGCACCAGCGCCTGCAGATCCTCTACCATCTGCTCTCTGTACTGCTCGATCAGCTGTACGTATTTCTTTTCGCTCATACCCGTTCCTTCCCCCGCCCCAGAGCTACTGTGCCTGCGGACAGTTGTCATGTAAAAATTGGTTTCCTATCAGCGCCCTGACATCCTCCAGCGCCTGCTTCGCCCTCTGCAGGTGGCCGGAAACGCCCAGCGCTTCGTTTTGCTCCATATCGCCATCCAGCGGAATCAGACGGTAGTTCTGCGTTCCGCCCACCTTATAGCGATCCACCCACACAGGCAGCACGTTCATGCTGATATCGGAAATCCGTTGGTTCTGGGCATCCCAGACCAGCTCCACTCCGGCCAGCATCCCCTGCTCCGTATAGCGGTTGTCCAGTGTTTCCTGACGCTGGTTGGAGATGAAGTTTCCGAGGGAATAAAACACCGGCACCTTGCGGGCATCTGCCGCTGAAGCCGCTTCCTCTGCTGAAAGCACACTGCCGTCGTCCTTTACATATAAGTAGTCCACCGGTTGAAGCACGTGGGGATGGGAGGCGAATATCACATCCGCGCCAAAGCCGGCCACAGTCTCGGCAATCCGCTGTTGCCAGTCGTTGGGGCTTCTCTGATATTCTTCGCCCCAGTGCAGATACGCGACGACAATCTGCGCCCCCGCGGCCCTGGCATCGGCGATGCTTTCCTTCAGCGCCTGCAGGTCTTGATCCAGCGTTTCGTAGCCGAAGCTGTTGATCAGCGCCCGCGCTTCTTCCGACAGCCGGTTGCCGTTGATGGTCCGGCTGCCGTTGACCACGGGAGTTTCGTAAGTAGCGGCCACCACGGCCACCGAAACGCCCTTCACATCGGTAATGCTGTAGCTCTTCTCTCCCGCAAAGCGCGAGCCCGTGGTGGTAAGTCCGGCATCGCGTAGCACCTGAAGCGTGCGCTGCATGCCGTCAAAACCGGTGTCCATCATGTGGTTATTGGCCGTGGCTGCGATGTCAAAGCCAGCGCCCTTCAAAGCATCCGCCAGAGAATCCGGTGAATTGAACGCCGGATATCCCGTAGGCTTTCCCCCGCGGAATGTGGTCTCCACATTGCATATGGCCAGGTCCGCCTGTTCGATGTATTTCTTTACATACATGTAATTGTTGGAAAAATCATATGTGTCTGTGACTGCATCGTACTGTGCCTTTAACTGGGTTTCGTGAGCCATCACATCGCCTGCGCAAAGGATGCTCAGCTGCACCGGCGACAAAGGCGCGGGCGTTTCCTGCCCGTCTGAATGTTCCTGCCCATCCTGCGCCCCCTGCACATCATCACCAGCGATACCGCCGGACGGCTCCGACGGCGAACATGCAGACAGCGAGATCATCAACGCTCCCGCTGTCATAGCTGCCAAAAGCATAAAAAGCCAGAGTCGGCGGACTGCGCCGTTGCGCTGTTTTGTCTGCCGCATTCCCATACCTCTCATTGTAGTAGTCCCCCTGTATTTTCGCGGCTTGTGCCGCGCTGTCCTTCGATTGCGGATGCGCTATACGGCTTCCACCGCTGCGATCTCCGGATACTGCTCTTTCAGCAGGCGTTCAATGCCGTTTTTCACTGTCATCTGTGCGTGCGGGCATCCGGCGCAGTGGCCTTGCAGCTTTACCTTTACTACCTTGTCTTCGGTATAGTCCACGAATTCCACATCGCCCCCATCCTGCTGAAGATACGGTCTGATGGTTTCCAGTGCGGTTTTAATTTTTTCTTTCATTTGTAATTCCTCCGTTTTGTTTTGCGTATCCTCCGCCCGGCAAATGCCATAGGTCTTTGGAAACGCTGTGTTTTATTGATGCAGAAGCGACCGTCGAAAACGGTCGTTTCCAACAAACGCAATTTCTGTGCTGCTGTCAGCCACAGCCTTCTCAGCCTCCCCAGTCGGGTTCTACGGTATATTCGTGCACCATCTCGCCCTTCTCCATCCGGATGATTACCACTGGCTTGATGGGGTCTCCGTCGGCGTTCAGCGTAATGGTGCCCGTAGCCCCTTCTAGTTCCCGGATGCCTGTCATTTTTCTCATAATCAGCGCACCGTTTCTGCTGTCGCCGGCTTCTTCAATCGCAGACAGGGCCAGCAAATAGGCGTCGAATCCCAAAGCCTCGGCATTGCTGGGCTGCGTGTCCTCTCCATAGGCTTCCCGATACGCTTCTAAAAATACAGCGCTCATGGTGGTCAGGTCGGATTCCGCATCGTAGAGCGTGGTAAACCGCGCACCCTCGATGGCAGGGCTGCCGCTTTGCAAAAATGCATCCTGCTCCCAGCGGTCTGTGCCCACAAATATCAAATTCATATCCGCCATGGCCTCCATAACAGCAAGCGCTGTCTGGGCGTCGCTGGGCAGAAACACCACCTTGCAGTCGCCGGCCGACATTCTAATGGCCCTCTTCTGTTCGGTAAAATCCTCTGTGCCTTTGGCGTATTCCACTGTATAGACTACGCTGGTTTCGGCAATTTCCACCTGCCCGTCAAACGACTGCTCCAGCAGCGACACCATGGTCTGAGAAAACTGCTTTGCCATGGCCGCAGCATAATCGTTGTCCTGCTCTTTTAAAATGATCGCCTTGCTCTCCTTCAGCGATTCAAAGACGTATCTGGCCGCCGCGTCGCCCTGAAAGGCGTCGATAAAACAGACCCGCGCATAATAGTCGCAGCTCTTTGTAAGAATCGGATTGGTGCAGGTGATGCCGATGACCGGGATTTCCGCTTCGGCGAACACGTCGCTTCCTAGCAGGCTCAGCGTGCTGGTATAGCTTCCCAAAACCACAGAAACCCTGGAATTGACAAGCTCTGTGGCCGCGGCTTCGGCCCGGTTCATGTCCGACTGGTTGTCGCCGTAAACCAGCTTGACAGGCTTTCCCAGCACATCCGGAAACAGCTGGTGCGCCAGCTCTATGCCGCGGATTTCCTCTGCCGCACCTCTTTTATCCGTGCCTGTAATGGGTTCGAATATCCCGATGCGCACCTCCTCTGCCGCTTCCTGGGCCCGCGCCTCCTCGCCCTGCAGCCCGGCCACAAAATGATCCCATGTGGCACACCCGGAAAGCAGGCCTGTCGTCAGCGCCATGCACAGCAGCAGCGCCACTGCCTGTTTTTTCTGTTTCTTTCGTCTTTTTTTGTTCTCCATGGATGTGAATCTCCCGCAAATAATGTCTAAATCTCTCTTATTATATACCACTTTGCCTGCGGCGTAAAGCCGCTAACCGGCGTTTTCAGCGCAAAGCTTCCGCCCAGCATATCCAGCGGCAGTTTCTGTCTCTCACCAGCATTGGCGCGCAGCGGCAGGTGAATTTTTCGTGTTTTTTTCTGATTTCTATTGTTTACCAGCAAATTCCTGTGGTATATATATAATTGTAAAACCGGGATCGCCGATCCCAACAAATCAAATTACTATGGAGGTATAGGACAATGAAAAAATGGGTATGCAGCGTATGCGGTTATGTTTATGAAGGAGAAAATCCCCCGGCACAGTGCCCTCAGTGCAAGGTTTCTGCGGACAAGTTTACCGAACAGAAGGCCGATGAGCTGAGCTGGGCCGCCGAACATGTCGTTGGCGTTGCACAGGGTGTAAGCGAAGATATCATCAAAGACCTGAGAGCGAATTTCGAAGGCGAATGCACAGAAGTTGGTATGTATCTGGCCATGGCAAGAGTTGCCCACAGAGAAGGCTATCCGGAAATCGGCCTCTACTGGGAAAAGGCTGCCTACGAAGAGGCAGAACATGCTGCTAAGTTTGCCGAACTGTTAGGCGAAGTCGTTACCGACTCCACAAAGAAGAACCTGGAAATGAGAGTTGCTGCTGAGAACGGCGCTACCGCAGGCAAGTTCGACCTGGCTAAGAGAGCTAAGGCTGCCAACCTCGATGCGATTCACGATACCGTACACGAAATGGCCAGAGACGAAGCAAGACATGGAAAAGCCTTCGAAGGCCTGCTGAAGAGATATTTCAAATAAGGAGCGCTGCAGTTATGGATAAGTATGTATGCCCTTGCGGCTATGTGTATGATCCCGCAGTCGGTGATCCGGACAATGGCGTTGCTCCCGGCACCCCTTGGGAAAAAGTTCCCGAAAGCTGGGTTTGCCCCGTATGCGAGCTGGGAAAAGATGCATTCGAAAAAGAGTAAATCTCTGCCTTGGCGGTAAGGCGGCCGTTGTTCTGACCACGCGGGCCGCCGCCAGCCAATGTGCAGGCGGCAACGCGCATCAATGTCTTTTTATGGCATATAAAACGCCCCTTCAGGCGGCAGCCCACACTTTTCCGTGCACTTCGGCTGCTCGTCCAAAGGGCGTTTTTTTATTGCTTTTTACTGTGTTTCCTGCGCATCGTTTATACCGAACATGAGGCGGCACAGCCGTCTGCCTGTCTCCGTGCAAAAAATGCTGTCGTAAGCGCTTCGAACAGCCTCAGGCGCCTCGCCGTCTTCGTAGAGGTTTACCAGACTATCGGATTCCAGAAGAATCCGATAGTCGATGCCATCCACATTGGTATATGTATGATGCCGGCTGATCAGATAGCAGATGCGCTGTATGCGCGCAGGCTCGACCGCAAGCTGTAACAGCATCGTTTCCGCCACGGGAGGCCCCAGACGCTCCTGCGTCTTTCCATCGCAGAGACCGAGCGTTTCTTCGCCCACCTTAATGCCGATGTCGTGCATCAGCGCCGCCATTTCCAGCGTAATCTGCTGCGGTTCGTCGAGACCTTCCGCCAGGCCGATCAGCCGCGCAAAGCTGTGTACCTTGACGAAATGCTGAATGCGCCTGGGATCGTTTTTGTAATATTCCACCATGCGCTGGTAGACGGTTTCGATTTGGCTCATTCCCTTTCCTCCAGCTCCAGAAGATACACATCGTCCGGCGAAATCCGCCGCTGTGGTGTATAGATCAGCCAGTCGGTAATCTGCGAGCAGTCATACGTCCCCACGTAGCCTGCGTGCAGCCCCTCAATGTAGTAAGGTTCTTGCGTCAGCTCCGCCTTCAGGGAGCCATCTTCCAATATCTCCTTCAGTTCAAACCAGATGTGCTCCTGGGAATTATCTTCTGTGCGGTACTGCTCGTCCACAGCAAGCCCCAGCTTCAGCAGCACGTGATTGTCCGAATCAGCCGCCGCCTGCTTCATGTAGTCGACCCGCTCCGCGGCCAGTGCTTTCATGCGCCGGGTTTCCGCTGTGCTCAGCATGTAAATGGGATTGTCCGCCAGCAGCTTGTTGTAGATGGAAACCGGGGACAGCTTTCCATTCTCGAAATCCTCTTCCGACGGATAGATGAATATCGCGCTGGTATTCTCATTGTGGCTTTCCCTGCGGTCCTTTTTCCCGCCCAGCATATCGTCGTCGTAGAGCTCCACCGCGTGTTCCCAGGAAAGCAGCGCTGCTACCAGGTGATCGTTTTCCGACAGTCGGGCCATGTACAGCGGTTCGCCTTCCTCCAGGGGCTCCGGCAGCTCCAGCATGCGGTTTGCCATGGTTTCGATGATGGAATAGTGGCTCTGGTACATTTCCTTGTCGGAGTTTAAGATTTCCAGCTCCGTCAGGCCGCAGCGGCTAAGCCCGTGGGTGTGCAGCCAAACGCAGTCATCATCTCCAGACACCGCCTGTACGGTGTAAATGTACCGCGGCGCCGGCGGCACAACGGAATCGGCAGCCATGGCCACCCACGTTCCTGACAGTATTTTTTCCGAGCTGTCGTCGAATACCGCCAGCTTCTGGGGAAGCGCTGCATGGAGAAGCTTCAGCTGCAAATGATACGATGTCAGGGCATCTGGACCGAACTCCATGGCTATGCCCAGCCCCACTTTGCTGTTTTGGAGCGCTTCGATATCCACATCCGGAAAGAAATGCTGCACGCGATACAGCTCGGGCAGCTGTACGCTGGCCGGATAAAGCTCCACCTGATGAATCTGCCCGCCAAAGCGCACGGTCAGCTGCAGCTCGTTGCTCTTCTGCTGAATCCCCGTGATTTCAAAGGACTTTGTCTGCATCAGCCGATCCACCAGCACTTCTGCCTCTCTCATATCCGCCTCATCTGTGGGAACCGCCAGCATATACGAGCGTATGCATTCTTTGCCTTCCTGCCTGTTATCCTGGCCCTGTCCCGGCTCTTTTGCATCTGCTTCTCCTGTTTGCGCCGGTTTTACCACCCGTATGGTTTCTGTGGACTTTTTTGCCTTCGTTTTTTTGAATATTCCCATGGTTTTTTGCCTCCCCGTACCCTTCGTTGACAAGGGCATCTGTTTCTATGCAAATCAATTGCTGAACTGATTATATCAAATCTTCTCTGCCCTGGCAATTCCCCACAGGCCTCTGCAAAGCTCCAAAATTTCCCGTATGCGATCAAACTGTACGTTCGCCCGTACTCCTTCTATGCCAGCGGTACGTACTTTTTTTCTTCCGGTCTCTGGTCTATGTTTTCCAGCATGTTATACAGCAGCAGCACCGTGTTGTCGTTGTTTCCATCCAGCCCGATGTTCTGTCCGCTGAGGATTCTATTTAAGTAGAGCAGCGGCGCATTGCAGAAATTTTCTTCCGGCGAAACCACGCCGAACACCGTCTCCTTCTCGCTGTTTCCAAATACCTTCCAGCTCCAGCCATACCCTGTGCACAGCGCCTGCCCGAACAGCACGCCCAGAGCCACCGCTACATCTGCCATGTCTCCATAGGCAGAAGGAATCTCCTGCGTGCTCAATATCCGATCAACTGCGCTGCAGATCTCCGAGGCCATGGTTTTTCCATCCGCGGCTTCGTCGATTTGAAATACCTGCATCGCCTTCTTCGCGGTGGCTTCAATTTCGTCTCTGATCTCTTGGGGCAGCTCTGCAACGTAGGGAAAGTAGCTGTCTCTCTTGCCCTGAACTTCTACCAGCCCCTTGATCTCTTCGGCAGTCAATTCCCGGATCAGAAGCGACGTCTGGTCAGAATCTATCGCAAATGCTTTCAGCTTCTCTATCGCGGAAACATAATCCGCATGGCCGATGCCTACATATCCCCGTTCTCCCCGATACATGAGAATCAGCTTCCAGTCCGGTATGGTAGCTCCATTGGACCGGTATTCTTTCTGCGGTTCTCTCGGCAGAATCGTTTTTTCTCCGTTGGCAAGGGAAATCAGCCCCAACCTTCCCCGCACATCAGGCTCTGCACGGCGGGCCTGGTTCCAGTCGTCTGTTTTCTTTTTTCCTTTTCCTAAATCAAATATCCCCATGATCGCATATCCTCCATTTGCTTCTTCTTTGCGCTTTTTACATTCGTTCGCCCCGCCAGCAGGCATCGTTTGCCGCAAGCATCGTGCGCACTGCACATCCTCTATGCTCGAAAGAATATCTATATCATACCACGAGCCAAGCGCAGAAGCGAGAGAATTTCATGTGCAGCTGTTTTATTGTATGTCCGAAATATCATTCGCCTGCATAGATTCGTTTCTCAGCAGTTCGTCTTTGATTCCCATTGCACGAAAAGATAATTTATGCTACTATATACAAGTGATATATAGTATTCGAAAACTACAGGAGCTTGAAATGACAAATAAAGAAGCACAATTGCTCGTACAACAGCTACAAATTGTATTCGACGTTGTTACAATTATAGATCCCGCGACTGCTTCTGAAATTGCAATCAACGATGCTGGAGACGTGGAAAAAAAGCCCTGCCATTACTGTGCTTTTTTTAACGAGACGCAGTGCAGCAAAGGCTGCATCGCTTCGAATGCGCTTGCGCAAAAGGGAAAAGTTGTACACTTCGAATCCACAAAAAATCACATTTTCCAAATTATCACTAAATATTTGGAGATTGACGGTGTACCCTGTGTGCTGGCCATTTCTTCGCAGGTCTCCCGCGATGTTTTGTTTACTGCCTGCGAGGAACGTGAGGTTATCGAAGCCTATACGAAAAAATTGTATATTGATCCACTAACTGGTACTTATAACAGAATCTATTACGAAGAGCATGTGCGTCCCATGACTAACATCCAGGCTGTCGCTATGATGGATGCTGACAATTTCAAACAGATTAATGATACGTATGGGCACCTGGCAGGCGACCACGCCTTACACGCCATAGGAACGGCCATTCAATCCTGTCTGAGAACCACCGATATCGTCATTCGCTACGGTGGTGATGAGTTTCTTTTGGTTTTTACGACCATTCCGCAGCGCGTTTTCTCCGCCATGCTCGAACGCATCCGCAAAGCGGTTTACAAGACCGTGCTTCCAAAGTATCCAATGTTGCAACTGTCGATCAGCATCGGCGGTGTTTACCGCCTCGGCAGTTTAGAAGAGCTGATTTCCGAGGCCGACGACCAGCTTTATCGCGCAAAGATTACAAAGAATTGTATCGTTTTAGAAACCAGTAAAAAATAATCAACCATGCGCTCAGCGCATGGTTTTTTCATGTGCAAGTCCATCCGACACGCAACAAATTATCCACGTGCCTAATGAATGGCTTTCATATGCGCAATAAAAAAGCAGGCGCACATCGGTACGCCCGCATTTTTATTTCATCTGCTTCTTTTTCTTTCTTGCAAAGCAGCAGCCTATTTCTTTTCTGCCTCTTTGTCCTCAGGCTTCTCAGCCGGTGTTTCCGCAGGTGCTTTTGCCGGAGCCTCGGTCTTTTCCACTGCCTCAGTCTTTTCCGGGGCTTCCTCTTTTACAGGAGCCTCTACCTGCTTTTCAGCTGGCTTTACTTCGGGCTTGGGAACCGCCGGTTTTGCACCAGGCTTCGGAATTACGTGGATGATGTGCCGCGGACAAGCCTTGGCACACAGGCCGCAGTTCTTGCACTTCTCCGCGTCGATCACCGCGTGGTTGTTCTCTACCTTTACAGCATCGAACTTACAAGCCTTTTCGCAGAGTTTGCAGGCAATACAGCCCACTTCGCAGACCTCGCGGGTTTTCTTTCCGGGATCGGTGGAGCTGCACCCCACAAAGACGCGCGAGGACTTCGGCACGATCTCGATGAGAGCGTTGGGGCAGGCCTTGGCGCACATACCGCAGGCCACGCACAGATCTCTATCGACCTGGGCTACACCGTTGCAGACGCGGATGGCGTCGTAAGCGCAGGCAGATACGCAGTCGCCGAAACCGATACAGCCGTTTTTACAAGAGCCCGGGCCACCGAAGAACAGCTTTGCAGCTGCACAGGTAGAAAAGCCCTGGTATTCCATGGATTCCTTTGTCTTGTCTTTCAGTCCGGAGCAGCGAACCCGCGCCACCTTCGGAACGGCAGAGCCCGCTTCCACGCCTAAAACGGCAGCGATTCCAGCAGCCGCAGCAGCGCCTCCCGGGGCGCACAGCGAAGGCGACAGGCTGTGATCTGCAGCCAGAGCCGAGGCGTAATCGTCGCAGCCGGCGTAGCCGCAGCCGCCGCAGTTGGCACCGGGCAGGCATTCCCTGATTTTAACCGCAGTCTCATCGACAGGAACCGCCATAAACTTGGCCGCCAGCGTCAATCCGATGCCGCTGACGACACCGATGACAGATACTAAAATGATCGGAGTTACAATACCCATAACCGCACCTCCTTATGCACCAAAGATGCCGTCAATTACGCCGGAGAAGCCCATGAAGGCCAGGGCCAGAACAGAGGCCGCAATCAGCGTAATAGGAACACCTTTGAACGATTCCGGAATGTCGTTGTACTCGATTCTCTGGCGAACGCCGGAGAAGATTACCATGGCGAGCAGGAATCCCAGACCGGTACCGATGGAATTTAACAGCGCAGGAATAAACTCGTAGCCATTGGTAATGTTGTTGATGCAGACGCCCAGCACGGCGCAGTTGGTCGTAATCAGCGGCAGGTATACGCCCAGCGACTTGTGCAGCGCAGGCATATACTTCTTCAGGATGATTTCCACTAACTGTACCAGTGCGGCAATGACCAGGATAAATACGATGGTCTGCAGATAGCCGATGCCGTTAGGGTCCAGCAGGAATTTCTGGATCGGCCAGGTGGCTACGGTGGCCAGCGCCATAACAAATGTTACCGCCAGCGACATGCCCACGGCAGAATCCAGCTTCTTGGATACGCCCAGGAACGGGCAGATACCTAAAAACTGAACCAGCACGCAGTTATTTACCAAAACAGCAGCAAAGATGATTTTCAGCATTTCAGCCATTAGTTACAGCCTCCTTCCTTCGCCTGAGAGCAGGCAGCGGCAGAGGGGCATCCGGCACAGTCGAAGCTCTTTCTCTTCACACCCTTGCCCTTGGTCAGTTTATTGACGCAGGCGATCAAAAGGCCAAAGACAAAGAAGCCGCCGGGTGCTAAGATCAATACGCTCATCGGCGTAATCATATTCGCCGTCAGCGTAATCCCCATCCACGAACCGGAACCGATGATTTCCCGGATGCTTCCCATAATCGTCAGCGCAATCGTAAAGCCAAGGCCCATGCCCAGGCCGTCGAGCGCCGAATCGACAACAGAATTCTTGTTCGCAAACATCTCCGCGCGGCCCAAGATAATGCAGTTTACTACAATCAGCGGAATGAATACGCCCAGGGCCTTGTTCAGATCCGGCAGGTACGCCTGCAAGAGAAACTGCACAATCGTTACAAATGTAGCAATCACTACGATATAGCAAGGAATACGAACCGTATCGGGTATAATTTTCTTCAATAAGGAAATAAATATATTGGAACAAATCAGTACGACAGTCGCAGCCAGACCCATGCCGATGCCGTTAAAGGCCTGTGTCGTTACCGCAATCGTCGGACAGGTACCCAGCACCAGCACCAGCACAGGGTTTTCCTTAACCAGGCCGTTGACCATGATGCTTAATTTATTCGGCTTGTTATCCATATTAGAAAGCACCTCCTAACGCAGCAAACTGAGCAACAGAGGCTTCCACTGCCTTGTATACCGCACTCGATGTATAGGTCGCTCCGGTAACGCCGTCGATTCTCGTGCCCTCACCGTCAGCATCGCCGAACTTTACGCTGACCGCGCCTACAAACTGATCGGTATAGGCAGGGAGTGTGGCCTTGGAACCCAGACCCGGGGTTTCTTGCGAAGCGTCCGTAACCTTAACTCCTGTAATTTCGCCATCGGTGTTGAGGCCTGTCATAACGGTAACCGTGCCGCCGAAGCCCTTAAAGCCCGCGGTGATTACCACGCCCGCGCCGTTGGTCGCTTTATAAACTTCAGTAATACCATCCTGCAGTTCTACCTGCACTGGTTCGAAGCCGTCGGCCTCCGCCAGAACCTCCTGACGCGATGCCGCTGCCTGCTCCTCCTGAATGCGCGCGATCTGCGGAGCCGTCATCTGATACGTTCCCGCCAGCAGACCCGCGGCCACCAGACAAATAATAGTCAGGATGATCGTAGGCATTGTCATATTCTTTTCCATTACTTGTCACCGCCTTTCGGTACGCCGTTCAGCTGCAATCTGGTGAGATCGTCGATATGCGGCGTCAGGATATTCATAATCAGAATGGCGAAGGAAACGCCCTCCGGATACGACGCATACAACCGGATTACCATGGTCAAAAGTCCGCAGCCGATACCGAAAATCACCTTTCCCTTGGTGGTAATCGGAGACGTTACGTAGTCGGTCGCCATGAAGATAGCGCCCAGCATAACGCCGCCAGCGCATACGTGGAAGATCGGATCATTTCCGGTCAGCAGGGCCATAACAGCGACCGTGCCGATAAAGCAAACGGGAATCGTCGGCTCGATCACCTTTTTAATTACAAGGTAAACGCCGCCGATCAGAAGCGCCAGCGCGCTGACTTCTCCCATAGAACCGCCGATGGTTCCGAAGAACATCGTCGCGTTGGACGGAACTTCAAGCCCTTTGGCAAACAGACCCAGAGGCGTAGCGCCGGTCATGGCATCTGCCGTCTGCTGCGCCTGCGGCAGCGGCCAGGTCGTCATCGCCGTAGCAAACGAAACGAACAGCACGATACGGCCGGCAATCGCGGGGTTTGCAAAGTTCTGCCCCAGGCCGCCAAACAGCTGTTTTACCAGCACGATGGCGACAAAGCAGCCGACGACTGCCATCCACAGCGGCAGAGTCGCCGGAAGGTTAAAGCTCAAAATAACACCCGTAACCACGGCGGACAGGTCGCCGATGGTCTGGGACCGATTTAAAATCTTTCTGGTCGCATATTCGAAGAATACGCAGGCCGCCACACAGACCGCAGTCAAAAGCAGCGCACGCATACCAAATACATAAACAGCCATAATCATAGCCGGTATCAGCGCAATGATCACATCCAGCATAATGCGGGAGGTGTTGACCGGCGACACTACGTGCGGTGCGGAAGAAACAATTAAATTCTTATGTTTTGCTTCGCTCATTATTTCTTTCCTCCTTCCGTCATAACGAAGGTCTTAGCCAATTTGTTGATAAAGCTCAGCTGCTTTCTTGCCGGGCAGACATACGTGCAGCATCCGCACTCCATACAGGAGGTCGCATGGTATTTCTTCAAAGCCTCCAGATCTTTGTGCTCATAAGCCTTGTGAATCGCCGTGGGCATCAGGTTCATCGGGCAAGCCCGAACACAGCGTCCGCAGTTGATGCAGGCTGTCTCCGGATTGATCTGTGCAAAGGCACCGTCGAAAGCCAGAATGGCATTGTTGCCCTTGATGATCGCCGCATCGTCGTTTGGCAGGGCCTTACCCATCATGGGACCGCCCATCAGAATTTTTTTCGGCTCTCCGGTGTATCCGCCGCAAAATTCAACGATGTCCGAAATCGGTGTTCCGATAGGAACCTCGATGTTTTTCGGGTCTTTGATCACGTTGCCATCCACCGTCAGGCTCTTGCTGATCAGAGGCATTCCCGTCTTTAAGAACTGCTCGATCTTCAATACCGTGGAAACGTTGGAAATGATTACACCCACATCCGCCGGCAACTTCCCTGCGATCAGGTGCTTTCCGGTAGATTCGTAGATCAGTACGCGCTCCGCGCCCTGCGGATACTGCTGCTGCAGCTCGTTGACCTCAAGCTCGGGCGAACCGGCAAACAACTCCTTAAACTTCGCTATGGCATCCGGCTTGTTGGTTTCGATACCGATGATGCCTTTTTTCAGGTTCAGGAAATGCATGATATGCTTCATGCCATCCATGATTTCCTGCGCGCTTTCTACCATGGTCTGATGGTCTACTGTAATGTAGGGTTCGCATTCTGCGCCATTAACCACAAGTGTGTCCACAGATTCGGGATTTCTGGGATTGTACTTGATGTGCGTGGGAAACGCCGCGCCGCCCAGACCTACCATGCCGGAAGCCCGAACCGCCTTGAGAAATTCCTCCTTGTTCGTCACCACCGGAGGAACCACCGTCTCCGCCGGCTCCTGCTTTCCATCGGATGCAATGACGATTACCGTATCCACGCGGCCCATGGCAGTCATTCGCTTTTCGATTGCCGCTACGTCTCCGGATACACTGGCGTGAATCGGAGCACACATCGGAGCTTCGTTATCTCCGATCACCTGCCCGACCTTTACGTGGTCGCCTACGGCAACCGTCGGCTGGCAGGGGGCGCCAATGTGCTGACTCATTGGAATATATACCTTTTCCGGCACGGGGATCGGCACGATCGGCATACCGGCGGTATTCTTGCAATGGTCGACATGGATACCCTTCAGATGTTTTTGAACTGAACTCATAAATGCATCTCTCCTTATCTATCCTTGTCAAAATAGTAGCTGAAAAGGTACGTAAGTTTTAAGGTGCATCAAAAAAAACGCATAAAAACCTACGTTAATTAAGAATACACTATTTGCGACAATCTGTAAAGCCCCTTTGTGAAGGAACTGTGACGAAAGCCTCCGCTTAAAAATCGACCCGCCGGGTATTGCCATCCTTGCGCCGCAATGCTAAAATATCAGTAATTACCTGCCTCTGCCGGAAGGGCCTGCCCCTTCCTGGCAAAGGCTGCGACTGCACAGAACGCATGCCGACGATCACATATATAATATGTTGTTTTTTTACAGGCTCCCGATGCGGTCTGCCTTCGGCAAACAGAAAGGGGACAATTACAGTATGAGCAGCACAAAATGGATGAAATATAGAGAAGATCTCTACCAGTTCCGCAAGATCCGCGACTTAAAACAGATGATGGAAAGTAGCGCGGCGCTGTACGGCGAAAGGCCCGCCTATCTGGTAAAGGAGCGCCCCGGCGGCCCCTATCAGCCGGTCTCTTTCCGCCAGCTGCGCGAAGATATCAACGGGCTGGGAACCGCGCTTTTGGAGCTGGGCCTCGCCGGGCAAAAAATCGCCATCATCGGGGAAAATCGCTACGAATGGGTCGTTTCCCACATGGCTGTCGTCTGCGGCACGGGCGTTTCCGTTCCGCTGGATAAAGAACTTCCTGTGGCGGAAATCGCCAATCTCTTAAATCGCTCCGGCGCATCGGCCATCATTTTCTCCAGCAAAGTAGAGCGCAAGGTAACAGAAGCCTTGCAGCAGGCATCAGGTGTTACGCTGGCCGTCTCCATGGATGCCAGGGAGCACGGCGAGGCGTCCAGGTCTCTGACGCTTCTGACGCAGCGTGGAACGTATCTCATCAGCCAGGGCGACCGCTCCTATCTCGATGCACCTATCGACCCCGAAGCGCTGGCAATCCTTCTGTTTACCTCCGGAACCACCGGGCTTGCCAAGGGCGTTATGCTCTGTCACCGAAACATCTGCTACAATGTATATGCCATGTCGCAGTACGTCAACGTCAGCCGCGATAACGTAGGCCTGTCCATGCTTCCCATGCACCACACCTACGAACAAACCTGCCTGATTATGACTACGATGTACCAGGGCTGCCCCGTGGCCTTCTGCGAAGGGCTGAAATATATCACCAAAAATATGGCCGAGGCGAAAGCCACGGTCACTGTGGGCGTTCCGCTGATTTTCGAATCCATGCACCGCAAGGTGTGGCGCAAGGCGGAGCAGAGCGGCAAGGCCGATAAGATGCGCATGGGCATTGCCGTTTCCAGGCAGCTGTCCCGTCTCAACATCAAGAGCACGAAAAAGCTCTTCAAAGATGTACACGCTGCACTGGGCGGCCACATGAAAACCTTTATCTCCGGCGGCGCTGCCATCGACCCCAAGGTGGTGGAGGACTTTAACGCCATGGGATTTCACCTGTTTCAGGGCTACGGCATGACAGAATGCTCGCCCATCATCGCCGTCAACATGGACCGCTTTTCCAAACCTGCCTCCGTGGGCCTTCCCATGCCGGGCACAGAAATTAAAATTTCGGAGCCGGACGAAAACGGCATCGGCGAAATCATCTGCAAGAGCGATTCGGTTATGCTGGGCTACTACGAAAATCCCGAAGAAACCGCCAAGGTCTTAATCGACGGCTGGCTCTACACCGGCGACTACGGCTATCTGGACAAAGACGGATTTTTATATATCTCCGGCCGCAAGAAAAATGTCATCGTTACGAAAAACGGCAAGAACATCTTCCCGGAAGAAGTGGAATATTATCTGAACAAGAGCCCCTTCATCGCCGAGGTTGTCGTGCGCGGCAAGGACGACGAAAAGAGCGGCGAAACCATCGTCTGGGCGGAAATCTACCCCGATGCCTCCGCCATCAAAGAGCAGAAGGGCGAGTTAGACCAGGCCCAGCTGAAAGCGCTGATGAAGGCGGAAATCGACGCTGCCAACGAACAGATGACTACCTATAAGCGCGTCAAGCGCTTCAAGCTGCGCGATACGGAGTTCGAAAAAACCACAACCCAGAAGATTAAGCGCTGATCATAAAAAAACCCAGACCCGTTTGGAATCCAAAGCGATTCTTTGCCGGATCTGGGGTTTTTTATGAGGCAGGCTCCGCCGTGCTCCCGATTTCCGAAAGAAACCGCTGCTCTCAGCCTTCGGTGTTCAATACAAATACCGCAGCACGCGGAGAACCGGCAGCCGGGAAAGCGCCAGTACCGCTGCAGCAAAGGCAAGCGAGCAGAGGCACACGACGATATATTGGATTAGATTGTTCTGCGCAAACAGCGATGCTGTAGCAAGGATCTGCGGATCTGTCGAATAGTGCATCGCCGCATCGGCGATTTTCAGGCCATAATACTTAAACAGCAGGTGAGAGCCGAAAATCAGTATGCTGCTGTTGCGGAAAAACGCGCTGATGCTGCGCGGCGCCTTTCGTCCCTGTGCTGTCAGGCCCCGTTCCGGTGCGGCTGTCAGCATCAAAAAGAGAAACAGCGCTGCCGGAATCAGGGAAATATACATATTATAATCCTTTGCCAGGTTCAGCCGCCGGAGAGTAAGGATCTCTGCTGCCATAAAAAACAGGCTGCCCGCAAATGCGGCGGCTGCCTGCCAGCGCTTCGGATGCCAGTTGGCACGGCGCACGAGCGCACCCAGCGCAAAGAAGAAAAAGCCGAAAAAGAGGCCGTTTCTCGTGCTCCAAAAAAGGTCGAAATACCTCTGCGCCAAGGCTTCTACCCCCGGAACGCTGCAAATCAGACTGTAATAGCTCTCTCCCAAGCAACCGGCAACATAAAGCGCCCCGCTCAACACAACGGCCGGCAAAAATATCTGTGCACTGTTTCTATGAAAGCGCCGCCGGCGCCGGCGTTGCCTGTACACCTGCATCCGGGCGCAGAGAAACGTCAGAAGCGAAGCCGTAAGCAGCGCTGGATAGTACCACAAGTGATGGTACGAACCCGTCAGAAAAACACGCCGCAGATAGTGACTCATATCCCAGCTTTCCAAAACCACCGGATAGTATATCGCTGTCCAGAGCGCATAAAGTATCGCAATCCGCCCCAAAAACGCCAGCTGCGATGATAGGCTCGTAGGTTTGCGTGCCCAAAAGTATCCAGAAACGAGAAAGAAATACGGCACCGCAATGCGGCACAAGCCGTCGACGAACAAAAAATTCCCCAGCGCGCTGTAATTGAGCAGCGGCCTTATGTGGATCGCCACCACGCAGAAGGCGGCGATAAACCGTACCGTATCTACATCGCCGTACTGCAGATGCATGGCGGAAAAGCGCTCGTCCTTCTCTGCCTTTGTGCGCTGGCGTTGTCTTCTGTCTCGTTCCTCTCTTTCCTTCAGCAGGCTCTGCCGCTCCCATTCGGAAATCTCGCCGGATGGCTCTTCGGGCGGCGCATCCGCCTGCTTTACAGCTTCTGCCGTTTCTTCCACCGGCTCTTTTTCGGCTTCTTCCGCCGCTTCTTCTATCTTTGCTGCTTCTATCCCCTCTGCCAGCCTTGCTTCTTCGCTCTGCTCCCTGTGGATCATGTCTGCTCTTCCTCCGCCCTGTTGAACTGCTGCCTGGCTCTCTGTCGCTGTGCCCGTAAGTTTCTTCTATCTTACCACAATTTTTTGTTCTTTTTCAACCAAGCGATGTTTTTTCATATTCACAGCAGTAATTTTATGGTATGATACAAGAAGAATATACGCATATGGAGGAATGTACCATGAATTTTATCCCTTCCCCTTATCCTGCGGTGGAATGCCGTCTGGATATTCTTCGCAGCAATGTTGCGCAAATTACACAGCGATGCCACGCAGCCGGCATTCAGGTCGCCGGCGTTATCAAAGGCGTCAACGGCCGGTATCCCTTAGCAAAGCAATTTGAGCTCGGCGGCTGCGACCAGATTGCCTCTTCCCGTTTAGAGCAAATCTATGAAGCAAAAAAAGCCAACCTCCGCGGCCCGTTTCTCTTAGTCCGCATCCCCATGCTGTCTGAGGTTCCCAATGTCGTTCGCCTTTGCGATATCACACTGGCCAGCGAGCCTGCGCTTCTTTCTGCTCTCAACGAAGAATGCTTGCAGCAGGGAAAGCGGCTGAAGGTCATCCTCATGGCGGATCTGGGCGACCTGCGCGAAGGCTTCTGGAACCGCAGCGATTTGGTAGAGACGGCTTTATATATGGAAAACAACCTGAGCGGTTTGGAACTTGCCGGCGTGGGCACGAATTTGGGATGCTATGGGTCGATTCGCCCTACGGTAGAAAAAATGAACGAGCTGGTCGAAGCGGCAGAAGCAGTGGAATCGGCCATCGGACGCCAGCTCACCTGGATTTCCGGCGGTGCTACAAGCTCCTATGTGCTGGTCAACGACGGCGTGATGCCTGAGCGCATCAACCATCTGCGCATCGGGGAAAACATTTTGCTTGCCCGCGACCTGCAGACCGATTGGGGCATCGGCACCATGAAATATCTGCGCATGGATGCCTTTACGCTAAAGGCTGAAGTGATCGAAGTAAAGGAAAAGCCCAGCCATCCGGTGGGCGAAATCTTTATGGATGCCTTCGGCAATTTTCCCACTTACACCGACCGCGGTATGCGCCGCCGCGCTCTGCTGGGGCTTGGAAAGCTGGATCTGGGCGATATCCACAAGCTTCTTCCCAAAGATGCCGGCATAGAAGTGCTGGGTGGTTCCAGCGACCATACGATTCTGGACATCCAGGATGTAACAACGCCGCTGAAGGTCGGCGATCTGGTGGAGTTTGATCTCAATTACAGCACGCTGCTCTTCCTCACCAGCTCCAAAAGCGTTACTCTGCGCTATTTCGACGGTGAGCGCGAGGTTGCGGAAGGCGAAGCATTGTAAGAAAACAACCGTCAGCTCTGACGATTGCATATTTTATTTCAGTCCCGTCCGGCATGCGCAGTGCTGCTCTCCGGTCCGGGCAACACCCCTATACGTTTCGGAGGTAGAAAAACATGGGCTTAAACAAAGAAAGCGGCATTTCCCTGGGAAAGTGGCCGAAGGGTAAAAGAAATCTGATTACGGACGTTCCCGGAGTAAAGGTCGGACAGGTTACGCTCAACGACGGCGATATCAAAACCGGCGTTACTGCGATTATTCCCCACGAAGGCGACCTGTTTCACGAAAAGCTGATGGCCGGTGCCGCTGTCATCAACGGCTTTGGCAAAAGCGCCGGTCTGGTGCAGATCGACGAGCTGGGCACGCTGGAAACTCCCATTATTATGACCAACACGCTGAGCGTAGGCACTGCTCTGACAGCTTCTGTCAAGTACATGCTGTCTAAAAATCCCGATATCGGCGTAGAGACCGGTACGGTCAACTGCGTTGTTACCGAATGCAACGACGGTGTTCTCAACGATATCCGCGGCCTTCACGTTACGGAAGACCACGTGTTCCAAGCCCTGGAAAATGCTTGCGACTCCTTTGAGGAAGGCGCTGTCGGCTCTGGCACTGGCATGTGCTGCCTCGGCGTAAAGGGCGGCATCGGTTCTTCTTCGCGGACCTTCCCGCTGGATGGCAGCGACTACACCATCGGCGCCATCGTCATGTCCAACTTCGGCTCCGATGATAATCTCCGCATCGGCGACAACTTTATCGGCCCCAAAATCGACGCTTTCCTGAAAAACGAAGCCGGGAAAAAGGACAAGGGCTCGATCATCATCATCATCGCTACTGACGCTCCGCTGTCCGACCGCCAGCTGCGCCGCGTAGCAAAGCGCGCCATGATCTCCCTGGGCCGCGTAGGCTCTTTCTCCGGCAACGGCAGCGGCGACATCGCCGTCGCATTCAGTACGGCAAACCGCCTGCCCCACTACAGCAAGAAAGCCATTCTGGATGTAAAAGTGCTGCACGACGAGGCCATCGACGACCTGTTCGAGGCCAGCGTAGAAGCTGTGGAGGAGGCGATTATCAGCTCGCTCTACCACGCGGAGACGACCGAAGGCGTCCGTGGAAACAAGAAATATGGCCTGAAGACTTTTCTTTAGTATATATCATAAAAGTTCACATCACCATGAAATTAGCACTCCTCTATCGAGAGTGCTAATTTTTTATGTTTAAGCTGCGGAAAGCTGGTTATCATATCTGTGTAAGCTCCTGCATATGGCAGGACTCAGCAAAAGGAGGTATTACCATGTTCGAACTCAGACCCTTTCGCAAAGGCGAAAACAATGTATTCCACTATCTGGACGATTTGGAACGCAGCTTTTTCGGCGAGTTGTCCGCCGATGTGGCACACTTCCGGACCGATGTGATCGACAGAGGCAACTGCTACGAGCTTCAGGCAGACCTTCCCGGTTTTAAAAAAGAGGATATTAAAATCGACCTGAACGATAACACCATGACTGTCAGCGCTAAACACCACGAGGAAAGCGAAGAAAAGACGGAATCTTACGTCCGCAGAGAACGGCGCTGCGGCTCTTATTCCAGAAGCTTCGATTTAAACGGCATCGCAAAGGACAGTATCAGAGCCCAGTATGCCGACGGTGTATTAAAGCTCACGCTGCCAAAGGAAGAAAAAAAGGCACCTGCCTCGCGGCAAATTGCCATACAATAATCGCGTATGTGTTGGCAAACAACGCCTTTTATGCTACAGTAATAAGTAAGAAAGCGGCAGCACATTCTGCCGGCCCGTGGGTGGCTTCTTCCGAAGCCTCCCGCACCGCAGGCGGATTCCGAGTCGGATTCCGTATCTCTTATTTCACCGCTGCCTTGCGGCAGCTGCCGGGCTCTGTGCTCGCCGTACTTCCCTACACCCTGTGTAGCTTTTGGTACGGCTGCGCCCATTCCCGCCTCTTTTTTGTGCCGCTTTCTTTATTGAGGAGACATGGTCCATGATACAAACTCTGCCCGACCTTCTGCTGTGGCTCAACCAGCCCCAGGCGCTGCAAAGCGGCCGATGCGAACGTACATATTCCCTGCGCATGCTGCGCGGTTTTGCCGACGAATCCTATCGCGGCCTTCACTGCTACCGGCAGGTAGACATCCCGAAAAAAAACGGCGGCTTCCGCCGCCTCTGCATTCCGCGCAGTGATCTAAAAGCGCTGCAGCGCCGGCTGCTGCCGTTGTTTTTGCCTGCACAGAACAGCCTTCCGGCATCTGCGTTCGCCTATCGCTGCCAGAAAACGCTCCGTCAGCACGCGGCCTGTCACGCTGGCTGCTCCCTTCTCGTAAAATTGGATCTTTGCAGCTTCTTTGACAGCGTTTCTTTCGGCGCTGTGTTTCGCGCCGTTGACGATGCCCTGCGGCTGTCGCCGCTGGTTGCCGCCGCAGTGCCTGCGCAGTCAGGCGATGTTATTTCCGTTGCGCAGACGGGCCGTGCCGCGCAAGGAACTCCTTGCTGGTGTAACCGGCAACTCTCCTGGTACATCGCCCAATTCTGCACGCGGCAGGGCTCCCTGCCCCAAGGCGCGCCCACCAGTCCGCTGTTATCCAATCTGGTGTTCGCACCGCTGGATCTCCGCATCGAAGCCTATTGTCAAGCAAAAGGCATTACCTACACCCGCTATGCCGACGACCTCATCTTTTCTTTTTATGCGGCAGCACCCGGCACTGCCGATTCGGGTGCAGCGTCCCTGATCGCCTTTGTACGTTCCCTGCTGCTTCGCAGCGGCTACCGGCTGAACGAAGAAAAAACCGTAGTCGCAGGCGCCGGCCGCCGTCGTGTCGTAACCGGGGCTGTGGTTCACGAAACCCTGCAAGCTCCGGCATCTTACCGAAAAAAGCTGCGGCAGGAAATCTACTATATCGGCAAATATGGGCTGCGTGAACACTTGCTGCATACCAACGCCTTTGCCCATTCTTCAGGCCCCGGCGCCGAAGCGGAGCGGGTAAAAATGATCCGCGCCGCGCAGTCGCTTCTCGGCCGCGTCAGTTTTGTGCTTCAGTTAAATCCCGGCGACCGGGAGTTTCAGCAGTACCACAAAGATTGCCTGCATCTTCTCCATGCCGTTTACCGCCTTTAGGCAATATGGTTTCGCCCGCCGAATGTTTTCCGCAGCTGTACAAAGAACAAGCAGGCGGGCATCGTTTTACTCCTGACGCTCTTCTTCGAACCACTTCAATTCGCACTGCTCATCGAAAAAGCAGAAACCATCGAACCCCTGCGCCTGCAGGCGGTGAATCAGCTTGCCCACTTTTTTGGGCTTAACGAACAGGCAGACATCATACTGCTTCCGCTGCTGGTTGGCAAACGCCACTGCCTCCACTACCTGCGGTTCGTCGTACAGCAGCGCCACCTTTTTGCGCCCGTTGGGAATCCGGTAGTTGCTTTCCGTTAAAATGCTGAAAATCCGTTCAAAGCCGATGGAAAAACCCACGGCCGGCACATCTTCGCCGATGAATTTACCCACCAGGTTGTCGTAGCGGCCGCCACCGGCAATCGAGCTGCCGAATTCCGTACTCTCCACCTCGAATACCGTTCCAGTGTAATAGCCCTGTCCACGCACCAGCGATTTGTCGTAGACCACCTCGTACCGGCCTTCGGCCAGCTTGCTCGTGCTATCGATGATCTGCTGCAGCGTCTCGATATAGACGGGGTCGCTGCAATACTGGCGCGCCACTTCGAGGGTAAAGGGCGTCTGTTGCAGCATCTGTCCGAAGCGCTCGATCACCGCCGCTTCAAAACCCTTGCCCGCAAGCTCGCAAGCCACGCCCTCCGGGCCGATCTTATCCAGCTTGTCGAAAGTGATGCAAACGCTGTCCAGCGATTCCGGCGCAAAGCCGACTTTCAGCAAAATGTCTTTTAAGATGCGCTTGTCGTTGATTTTAATGCGGAAATTCTTTATGCCGATGGCCAAAAGCGCCTGCGCCGTCGTGTCGATGAGTTCGATCTCGCAGGCAGACGACGACGAGCCGACGATGTCGATATCGCACTGCACAAACTCGCGCAGCCTTCCCTTCTGCGGCTGCTCTGCCCGGTAGACCCGATCCATCTGGATTACCTTAAAAGGGGTTGCCAGGTAGCTGCGGTTGTTGGCATAGTATCTGCACAGCGGCAGCGTCAGGTCGTAGCGCAGGCCCATATCCGAAAGCTGGTCGAATTTCTGCGCCTCCAGCGCCTTTGTCAGCTTATCGCCCCGCTTCATCACCTTAAAAATCAGATTGAGGTTTTCTCCGCCGTCGCTCTTGTCCAGATTTTCGGCATCTTCTATAATCGGCGTGGAAATCCGCTCGAATCCGCAGGCAAGATAGGTCTCTAAAATGCTGGACTGCAGGTAATCCCGCAGCCGCATCTCCTGCGGCAGATAATCATTTGTCCCTTTTACCGGTGTAATTTTCATTTCTATCCTCCGTTTCCGCGAAAATCCATATGCCGGATGCGGCCCGTCGTTTCGCGCTATACGCCTTAGTATATACAAAGACCGGCCGCATTGCAACTGGTTTGTCCATTTCCTGCGGCAGTATGCCCCTGCGGGGAATTTCTATTTTTTAATCCACAGCTCCGCTAAGATGTGGTAAAATAAGAGGGAATCACGCCGAATCGTTGCTACCCAGCCCGCCGGGCGTGGGTGCCAGTCAAGTTCTATTACAGAAAGGAGATTTCCCGTGCTTTTCGGATTGATACTCATCCCCTTTTTGACGGCGGCCGCCACCCTGCTGATTCACCAGTTCCTCAAGGATCATGCAGGCTGGTTTGTCCTGCCCGTTCCCATCGTTCTTCTCATCGGGTATTTAGGGCAGCTGCCCGCTGTGCTCGGTGGTGAAGTGGTTTCGACAAGGCTGCCGTGGGTTCCCTCGCTGGGTATTTTTCTATCGTTCCAGCTGGATGGCCTCTCGCTGGTATTCGCACTTTTAATTACCTTTGTAGGTATTGTAGTGGTCTTCTACTCCATCTTCTACCTGTCGAAAACAGAGCGCCTCTGCAATTTTTATGTATTTTTACTTCTGTTTATGGGGGCCATGCTGGGCGTCGTCACCTCTGCCAATGTCATCGTTACATATTTATTCTGGGAGCTGACCAGCGTTTCCAGCTTCCTTTTGATCGGCTTTTGGTTTCATAAAGACGCTTCGTGCTACGGGGCGCAGAAGGCCATGCTCATCACTGTCGCCGGCGGCTTCTGCATGCTGGTTTCCTTTATCCTCATGGGCACAGTGGCAGGAACGTTCGAATTTTCCGGGCTTTTGGAGCAGGGCGACCTCATCCGGCAAAGCCCGCTCTACCCCGCCATCGCCATTCTGCTGATGCTCGGCGCCTTTACCAAATCGGCGCAGGTGCCCTTCCACATCTGGCTGCCATCTGCCATGGAAGCGCCCACGCCGGTCAGCTGCTATTTGCACAGCGCCACCATGGTCAAGGCTGGCGTCTATCTGATCGCCCGCTTCAGCCCGCTCCTTAGCGGCGCGCTTTTGTGGCATGCGCCCATCACCTTTATCGGCCTTGCCTCCCTGTGCTTCGGCTCGTTTATGGCCCTGCGAAACGACGACCTGAAGGCCATCTGGGCCTATCACAGCGTATCGCAGCTGGGGCTGATCTTTTCGCTTCTGGGTATGGGAAGCCCTTCGGCCATCGCCGCAGGGCTGTTTCACACCGCCACCCACTCGGCTTTTAAGGGCAGCCTGTTTTTAATGACCGGCATGGTGGACCACCAGACCGGTACGCGCAGCGTCGACCGCCTGGGAGGGCTTCGCCGCGCCATGCCTTTTACCGCTGTCGTCTGCTTCGTCGGCTGCTGTTCCATGGCCGGACTTCCGCCCTTTGCCGGGTTTCTCAGCAAGGAGCTGTTTTTGGAGCACGCCTGGGAAATGCTGCACGAGGGGCCCTACGGGTCGTTCAACGCGCTGATCCCCCTCATGGCCGTGGTCGGCAGCCTCTGCACGCTGCTGTGCTCGCTTTCTACCTTTGCCCGCGTCTTTTTCGGCAAAGAGGTTACGAAAAATACGCCCAAGCCGCCGAAAGAAGCCTCCTGGGGCATGCTTGCGCCTTCGCTGCTGCTCTGCTCCATGAATCTGCTGCTGCCGATGCTCATCAACCGCCTGCTGCCGCAGTTCCACGTCAGCTACTGGCACGGCATCACCCCGGCGTTTTGCATGACGCTTACTATCGTCTGCATCGGCGCGTTGATTCTCAGCCGCTTCCATCAGTTTCACATTTTCATCAACCGGGGCGGCCTTCCCTTTGGCGCCAACCGCGCATACAACGCTTCGCTGCCGCTTCTGATTTCCTCCACCGGCCGCGTTACCAGGTGCTACATGACGGGAAACCTGTCGCATTATCTCAGCTACATACTGGCGGCGTTCCTTCTGCTATCCGCATGGCCTATCCTCCGCTATCAGCTGCTTGACAGCGTATCGACAGATGACCTCGCCCTCATCGAGCCCATCGAGGTGGTCCTTGCCGTGGTATGTTCCATCGCCGCCCTGCTTGCCGCTACCCAGCGCAAGCGCACCCACGTTATTATGTCGATGGGCGTCTGCGGATATCTGATTTCTGCCTTTTTCGTCATGTTCAGCGCTCCCGACCTGGCGCTGACGCAGTTTCTTGTAGAAAGCGTTACGCTAATCCTCTACGTTCTGGTGCTGCCGCTGTTTCCGCGCAAGCTCTTTGCCGAAAACGTGAGAAAATCCCGGCGCACTTTGCAGATTGGCATTTCCGCCTGCGTAGGAATCCTCGTCGCCGCGCTGTCGCTTCTGTCGCACAGCAACCGGTTCTTTGAGACGATCTCCGACTTTTACATGCAATACAGCATTCCCAAGGGCGGTGGCCGCAACATCGTCAATGTTATGCTGGTGGATTTCCGCGGCATCGACACCATGGGCGAAGCCACCGTGTTGGCGCTGGCAGCGCTGGGCGTATTCGTGCTGATTCACCTGTTTACCGATAGCGAAGGCAAAACCCGCTCCTATCCTATCACTTACGGACTGGAGTACAAGACGCCGCCCATCACCACAAATAATGTTATCCTTTTAACGATGGCGCGCCCCATCATGCTGATTATCCTCTTTATCTCGGTCTATCTGCTGCTGGCAGGCCACAATAACCCCGGCGGCGGCTTTATCGCCGGGCTGATGTCAGCCTCGGGAGCGCTGCTTCTGTACGTTACCTACGGCAAGCGGTTTATGATGCGCATCCCCTCTCCCGTCTCTCTGGAGCAGTTGCTTCCGCTGGGACTGTCGCTGATTTCCGGATGCGGCCTGCTGTCCTGCCTGCTGGGCGATGCGTTTCTTACCCAGTACGTCGCAGTTCTTCCGCTGCCCCTGTTCGGCATGCTGGAAGTCGTAACCGCCACGATTTTCGATACCGGGGTCTATCTCGTCGTGATCGGTTCTGTCATGTCCATCATTCTAAATATCGGCAAAATTCAGGAATAGGAGGGCCTCATGGAATATCTGATTGCAATCGTTACCGGCGTACTGTTCGCCTGCGGCACCTACATGGTGCTGTCCAAGCGCTTTCTGAAAATCATATTCGGAACGAGCATGCTGACCAACGGCACGCTGTTATTTCTCATGACTATGGGAAAGCTGCAGCGGGGGGAAGCGCCCATCATCGGCGCCTATTCCGCCTCGCTTTCCGACCCTCTTCCTCAGGCCCTGATTTTAACTGCCATCGTTATCAATTTCGGCATTACCGCCTTTGCCCTGGTGCTGGCCTTTCAGGCCTACCGGCGGCTGGGCAGCGACAATGTCGATGAGATCACAGGCGAGGACGCTGCGCCGCAAACAGCCGCACCTGCGGATGGCATCGCCGTCGAAGAAGCTACGCCGCAGGATGCGCCTGCCGCGGGAGAGGAGGCTGCACATGAGCACTAATCTGCCGGTGCTTCCGGTGCTCATCCCCATGATCACCGGCATCATCCTGCTTCTATATCGCAGCTATGGCCCGCTTCAGCGGGGGTTCAGCCTGCTGTCTTCCATTTCCATGCTGTTTGTGTCGCTTGCGCTGTTTTACCTCACCTGCACCCGCGGAATTTTAGTGTTCTGCGCCGGCGGATGGGATGCGCCCTTTGGCGTTACTTTTGTTCTGGACCGTCTCGCCTGCATTATGGTGCTGACCAGCAGCATACTTTCGTTTACCGGCACGCTGTTCAGCCTCGAAACCATCGACAGCGAAAAGGAAACCCACGGGTTTTATGCGCTGTGGCAATTTTTAATCATGGGCATTAACGGCACCTTTGTTACAGGCGATATGTTCAATCTGTTCGTCTTTTTCGAAATTATGCTGATCGCCTCCTATACGATTTTGGTGATTGGAAGCTCTCGGGCACAGCTGCGCGAAACGTTTAAGTATCTGGCTATCAACGTAGTTTCCGCTGTCATCTTTCTCATCGCGCTCGGATGCCTCTACGCTGTTGCCGGCACGCTCAACATGGCCGACCTGGCGCAGAAGCTGCGCATGCTGCCCGACGAAAACGGCATGATTGCACTGATCGCCCTGCTCCTTTTCGTCGCTTTTGGCGTTAAGGGTGCAATCTTTCCCTTCTACGTCTGGCTGCCCCAGGTGCACACGGTGGCCGCAGCCTCCGTCAGCTCCATTTTCTCGGGGCTTCTGATTAAGGTCGGCGTTTACGCCTTGCTGCGCGTCTTTACCTTAATCTTTGTAGGCGATGTCGCCTTTACGCACACTTTTATCGCCGTCGTCGCCGTCTGCACCATGGTTCTGGGCGTGTTCGGCGCGGTCAGCCAGATGAATTACAAGCGGATTCTGGCCTATCACAGCATCTCCCAGGTGGGATATATGATCGCCGGGCTGGGCCTGTTTACCCCGGCCTCCATCGCTGGCGCCATCTATTTTATCGTGCACCACGCCATCGTAAAATCCTGCCTCTTTCTCACCGCTGGCGTGGCAGAAAAGATAACGGGCACGAAAGAACTGCAGAAAATGGGCGGTCTGATGGCCCAGGCGCCACTTTTAAGCTGGCTGTTTTTCATCGCTGCGCTGTCGCTTGCCGGAGTGCCCCCGCTTTCCGGCTTTTTTGGAAAGCTGACGCTGATCAAAGCCGCGGCAGCCATTCCCAGCTACTTTATGATCGCTTTTGCCATGGCTGTCGGCGTGCTGACGCTGTTTTCCATGATTAAAATATTCCTCTATGCGTACTGGCATCAGGCGCCGCAGGTTTACGCCCCCGAAGAAGGCTTCCGCTGCTTCTACGCCCTGATTCCCTGCATTATTTTAGTTCTTCTGACCGTACTCATGGGAATTTTTGCACAGCCCATACTTTCGCTGTGCGACGATGCTGCCGCCCAGCTCATCAATCCTGAAGAATATATTTCCACGGTGATGCACACCGTCGGCGGACGATAAGGAGGCTGCTATGGCTGTACAATTCATTGCCAATATCGCTTTGGGCCTGCTGTGGATGATCCTTTCCGGAGCGCAGAGCCTGCAAGGGTTTCTCTTTGGCTATCTTTTAGGCATGCTGTTTCTGTTTCTGTTCAATGCGCAGAACCGTTCGGCCCGCTTCTACATGAAGCCCGTCCTTGCGGTAGCCAAGCTGTTTCTGATTTTCTGCTGGGAAATCCTGATTTCCAATCTCAACGTGCTGGTTTACGTGTTCCGGCCCATCAGCGACCTGAAGCCGGGCATCGTGGCCATGGATGTGGATTTCAAAACCGACTTTGAGCTGGTGCTGCTTGCCAATCTGATTACCATGACGCCGGGCACTATGACGCTGGATATCGCCGACGATGAGAAGCGCCTTTACATCCACGCCCTGGACTGCTCCGACCCCGAGGGGCTGGTGCAGCACCTGCGCGATACTTTTGAGAAAACCATCAAGGAGGTGACTGGCTACTATGATTAACTATCTGAGCGCCTACCCCCTGATCGGCGTCTTCGTCGATGTTACCACGGTAATGATCGCTGTTGCCATCATCATCAATCTGGTGAATGTAGCCCGTGGCTTTATCATCGCCAACCGCATTATCGCTTTGGATGCGCTGGGCAATCAAGTGATGGCGCTGATGATCCTCTACGCCTTTAAGCACGGCACCGACCACTATATGTCCGGCGTGCTGGTCATCTGCATCTTAAGCTTCGTTTCGCTGATCGTCTGGTCCAAATATCTGCAGCGCGGAAATATCGTCTATCCGCTGTCTAAAACCGCAGCGAAAAAGGTATCGCTTTCGCAGCTGAATGCGCACAGCAGCCAGGCGGCAGAGGAGGCGGAGGAAATCCAGGAAGAAAAGGATGCCGCAGCTTTAGAAACCGCAGAGGCAGAAGCTGTTGCGGAGGAGGAGGTTTCCCATGAATAATGTCTGGTTTGAGTTGATCATCTGCGTGTTTTTACTGATCGGCGGCGTTTTCTGCGTGGCGGGCAGCATCGGCCTGATGCGCTTTCCCGACATCTACTGCCGCATGCACGCCCTGACAAAGCCCGTTACTTTAGGCGCCTTCTGCCTGATCGTGGCCTATACGCTCTTTCTTTATTACGCCGGCCTGGGCTTGTCCATGAAAGGCGTTCTGGCCGTGGTCTTTCTGTTCCTTACCGTACCGGTGGGCAGCCACATGATTACGAAATCCGCTTATCACAACGGCGTTCCCCTCTGGGAGGATTCCGTCATCGACCAGCTGGCAGAGGACCTGAAGGACGTTCCCGCAGATGAGCACGAAATCGTAAATATCAATTCCTGAACGCGCTTTGCCGCACAGAGGCTTCCTTTCGGAAAAGTCTCTGCCGGGAAAAAGGCACAACTGCAAAACAAAAGCCTGCATCGGCAAACGGCCCCTGCCCTATTGGGCAGGGCAGCCATTTCGCCTGCAGGCTTTTCTTATTTCCGTTAGCCAGCAAATTGCTGCCGCCAACCGCTTCTTATATCCGGCAGACTTCCACCGACCAGCCCTCAGGACCTTCTTTTTCGCCCCACTGGATCTGCGTCAGCTCGTTGTAGAGCATCTGGCTGACCGGCCCGATCTTGCCGTCGTTGACCTCCATCTGCTTGTCGTTCCACTTCAGCGTGCAGACCGGGCTGATGATGGCAGCGGTGCCGGTGCCGAAGATTTCCTTCAGCTCTCCGCGGTCGTAGGCCTCGCCGATCTCGTCGATGGCAATGCGGCGCTGGCTGACTTTCATGCCCTTGCGCTCAAGCACCTCGATCATGGACTTGCGCGTGATGCCGGGAAGGATGCTTCCGCTCAGCGCAGGCGTAATCACCTCGTCGCCGATGACGAAGAAAATGTTCATCGTCCCCACTTCTTCCACGTATTTTCTCTCTACGCCATCCAGCCACAGTACCTGCGCATAATCCTGCTGGTGCGCCTCGACTTCTGCTGCCAGGCTGACGGCGTAGTTTCCGCCGGTCTTGGCAAACCCCATGCCGCCCCGCACGGCGCGCACGTAAGAGTCTTCGACGTAAATCCTTACCGGTGCAATGCCCGAGGCATAGTAGGGCCCGGATGGCGAACAGATAATCATAAAGCGAAAGCGCTTCGATGGCCGCACGCCTAAATACGGCTCTGTGGCAAAGATAAACGGCCGGATGTAAAGCGAAGCGTTTTCCGCCTGGGGAACCCACTCCTTATCCATTTCCACCAGCTTTTTGGTCGCTTCGATGCACAGCTCCTCCGGCAGCTGCGGAATGCAGATGCGGCGGTTGGATTCGTTCAAGCGCTTGTAATTTTCGTCGGGCCGAAACAAAAGGATGCGGCCATCCTTTGCCCGGTAGGCCTTTAGGCCTTCAAACGTCTCCTGCCCGTAGTGCAGCGCAATGGCTGCCGGGCTTAAGGTAATATCTCCAAAGGGTACGATTTGCGGATCGTGCCATCCCTGTCCCTCGTCGTAGTCCATAACGAACATATGGTCTGTATACAGCGTTCCAAAGCCCAGCTTGCTCTCATCTTCCGGCCTGGCCTTCGGCGCTTTCGTCTGCGTTACCTTGATTTCCATGTGCAATTCCTCCCACTTGCCTGTCTACTTTTTGGCTGCTTGCGCTGTGTGTGTTTGATCTTTTTGTCTCCACTTCCCGCTTGCAGAAGCAGCATTTCCTGTTTAATTTTTTATTTTACTGGATTCTCCGCAAAAAAGCAAGCGTCTGCATGGTGCTTTTGCCCGGTTGCGCGCAGCGCTTCCCCCTTCCCCGCAGGGAATTTTCAGTGCTTGCGCAAGCGGTATTGCTGTCGCAGCAGGCGGATTTCCTCCGCATAGCCGGGAAGTTCGTTGGGCGTTTCCAGATAAAAGGGAAGCTCCCGCAGCGCCGGGTGGTTGATGATCCGCGCAAAGGCTTCTGTGCCGATGCTTCCCTGTCCGATTTTCTCGTGGCGGTCCTTGTGGCTTCCCATCGGATTTTTCGAATCGTTGATGTGCACCGCCTTTAGCCGCGATAACCCCACGATGCGGTCAAACTCGGCAAGTACGCCGTCCAGGTCGTGCACGATGTCGTAGCCGCCATCGTAGACGTGGCAGGTATCCAGGCACACGCCCACCTTATCCGAAAGCTCCACCTGCGAAAGGATGGCCGCCAGTTCCTCGAACCTGCCGCCTACTTCGCTTCCTTTTCCCGCCATGGTTTCCAGCAGCACCGTGGTCGTCTGCTCCGCCCGAAGCGTGCGGTTTAAGGCTTCTGCAATTAGTCGGATGCCGGTCTGCATCCCCTGCCCCACGTGGCTTCCGGGATGAAAATTATACATCTGCCCCGGCGTGTATTCCATGCGCTGCAAATCGTCTGCGATGGTCGCAAGCGCAAATGCCCGCACCTTTGGGTTTTCCGAGGCCGGGTTTAGCGTATATGGCGCGTGCGCCAAAATAGTGGCAAAATGATTCTCCTTAAGCATCCGGAAAAGCGCTTGCGCATCTTCCGGGTCGATGGCCTTTGCCCGGCTTCCCCGCGGATTGCGAGTAAAAAACTGAAAGGTATCCGCCCCGATGGAAAGCGCTGCCTTTCCCATCGCCAGATAGCCTTTTGCCGAAGATAAATGGCAGCCGATGTGCAACTGTTCGTTCTGTTCCATGCTTTGCCCTTTCTTTTCTTACTTTTTTTACGAAAGTTTTTTGCTGTTTTTCTTGACATTCTATCTTGTCAAGTATATATTTTTATATACTAAAAGTTGTGAATAAGAGCTTCGTTGGATGAGAAGTTGCACCGCGCGCTGTTCTTCATCTTTTAGCATTGCATCGTCACGGTGATCAAACTTCCATCCAGCGTCTCTTTTTCTATGGATGCATTCGGCCTCAAGGGGTCGTTTTTTTATTGTTTGTCGCTCTTGCCCGCCTGTTCTTTTTGTTTCCCTTATGATACAATACAAATTGTAATGCGTATACTATGGCAAGGAGTGAAGTAACTATGAACCAGAAAACCAAGGGCGTGCTGTGTGTTCTTTCCTCAGCCGCCTGCTTTACCATGATGAACACCTTCGTGCGCCTGTCCGGCGACATCCCTTCCATCGAGAAGAGCTTTTTTCGCAATCTGGTCGCTATGATTTTCGCTTTTATCATCCTGCTGCGCAGCCGCGGCCCCTTTCGCTGGCAGCCTGGCAACCTGAAATTTCTGCTGCTGCGTTCCGTGGCAGGCACCATTGGCATTTTAGGGAACTTCTACGCCGTGGACCATCTCGTACTGTCCGATGCCACGATGCTCAATAAAATGTCGCCATTTTTCGGCGTGCTCTGTTCTGCTGTCTTTTTAAAAGAAAAGTGTAAGCCAGCGCAGGGCTTTGCCATTCTCACAGCGTTTATAGGCAGTCTGTTTATCATCAAGCCCACCTTTGCCAACGCCGACCTCTTTGCATCGGCCGTCGGCTTTGCCGGCGGGATCGGCGCAGGGATCGCCTACACCACGGTCCGCCACCTGGGGCTTCGCGGGGAGCACGGTCCCCTGATCGTCTTTTTCTTTTCCGCCTTTTCCTGCCTGTCGGTCGTGCCGTACCTGCTGCTGCACTTTCAGCCAATGACTGCTGCGCAGCTGGTTTTGCTGCTGCTTGCCGGCCTGTTTGCTGCCGGCGGACAGTTTTCGATTACCGCCGCCTACTGCTTTGCGCCAGCCAGGGAAATTTCCGTGTACGACTATTCTCAGATCCTGTTTGCTGCTGTCACTGGTTATTTCCTGTTTCAGCAGATTCCCGACGGTTACAGCGTTCTGGGTTACATCATCATCTGTTCCATGGCCCTGTTTATGTTCTTCTACAACAAGCGCCAGGAAGAATCAATGTCATAACTGAAAAAGCCGCCCGTCGGGATACGCTCCTTGCGGGCAGCTTTCAGCTTTCATGTGCTTGCGAAAAAAGTATGTTTCAGAAACGCCCAAACAGCGCTTCTCCCATTTTTACGGGTTACACCTGACAGGGCTCTCTATTGTACAACTTTTACGTTGACAGCTCTCATTTTGCTGCTGTTCTTAGGATCCTGCTCTGTGTCAAAAGAAACTTTCTGCCCTTCTGCCAGGGTCTTAAACCCGTCGGCAAGGATTGCGGAGAAATGAACGAAAACATCTCCGTCGCCGTTGTCATTAGCAATAAAACCGAAACCTTTTTCTGAATTGAACCATTTTACTGTACCGGTATTCATTTTGGTACCTCCTAGTTTTTCTACATCTGGCCGTCATACAAAAACCCACATCTTATAAATCATCTGACCTGACTTACAATCTGTGAGTTTCCCGCATCGTTCAGAAGAATATTATAACATGGTTTTACTATATCTTTTCAATTTCAAAAAGTCAATGGGGTTATCACAGTTTTTTTGTAAATTTCAATCTTTTTGAATATTCTCCACCACTTTATACAGCTTTCAGTGACAAGGTGGAAAAAAAGTGATATGATAGCTTTCGAAAGGAGAATTTTTCATGCTGTTACAAGCGATATCCAGCGTCCTTCCCCTGCTGATTATGATGGGAATCGGCTTTGCGGCCGCCAACCGCCCCTGGTTTGGTACTGCCGGCGAAACCATGCTTTCCAAATTCTGTATGACAATTGCCATTCCCTGCTATATGGTAGTGAATGTGATGACTACCTGCCCCAGCCGACAGGATCTTTTACAGCTTGCCGCACTGTTTCCGGTTCCCTTCGGCGCTATTCTTCTGCTTTTGTTCCTGGGCTTTCTTGCCGCTCGCCTTCTGCAGGTGGAAGCGGGCATCCGCGGCGTTTTTATCAACGTGATGGCCTTCTCCAATACGGTCATCATCGGCTTTCCGGTTACCATATCTCTGTTTGGAGAAAGCTCTACCCCCGTTGCCATGAGCTATTATGTAGCCAACACCGTTATGTTCTGGAGTATTGGTGCGTATCTTCTGCGGCGCGACGGCGGTATGAAAAGCCGCCTGGTCAGCGCGGAGGGCCTGAAAAAGCTGGCCTCCCCACCCCTTCTCGGCTTTTTTGCAGGCGCTGTGCTCGTCCTGTGCGGAATTTCTCTGCCCGCCTGGCTGTTCAGCCCGCTGCAGCAAATCGGAAGAACGGCGACGCCTCTTGCCATGGTGATGACGGGCAGCGTGCTCCGCCACATGGACTTGTCGCGCCTGAAGCCCTCGCGCCATCTTTTAATCCTGCTGCTAAACCGCTTTGTGCTGGCGCCCGCCCTCATGCTGTTTCTGCTGCTGCATCTGCCGCTTTCCCCCATGGCCAAACAGGTGTATCTGATTATGACGGTCATGCCTGCCATGACGCAGCTGGGCATCGTATCCCACGAGGCGCACGCCGATTACGAATTTGCCGCTCTGACCATTACCGTCACCACGCTTCTCAGCATGTTGCTGATCCCCTGCTACGCGCTGCTGATTCATGCCCTTTTGACATAGGAGGTATCTCATGGGTGCGTTGCTTCTCTCCCCGCTGTATCTCTTAGTCAATGCGTATGTCATCCGCTGGCTGCTTTTGTGGCTCCATTCGGTTTCTTTTCTGTCGCGCTGCCATGCCATTTCCTGGATCGTCGGCAGCCTTTATGCCGCCCTTGCGCTTACGCCGCTTTTGAGCTTTCTCTGCCCGCCCTCCAGGCTGCGGTGGTTTCTTCACAGCCTGAATAACACCTGGCTGGGCATGTTTCTCTATATCCTTTTAACCATCCTCGCACTGGATGCCCTTCGGCTGTTTTTGCGCTTTTTGGGACCGCTGTGCCCCTCGTGTTTCTCTTCTCCCCGCTTCCTGAGCGCGGTTGGCGGTTTTGTCGTGCTCTTTGTGCTGGGTATCAGCATCTGCGGGTTTTTCGGCGCCCGGAGGCTTTCGGTCCACCAGGAAACGCTGTTGGTATCCAAGCCCTCGCAACAGCTGCGCATCGCGCTGGTCAGCGACTTGCACCTCGGATATAATACCCGCCCAAACCAGATCTCCACCCTCGTTCAAACGCTGAACGATCTCTCGCCAGACCTCATCTGCTTTGCTGGCGATACCTTCGACAACGAATATGACGCTATCCCTCATCCGGAGGCCCTCATCGCCCAGCTGTCCTCTTTGCGCAGTCGCTACGGTGTCTATGCCTGCTTTGGCAATCACGATGTCAGCGAACGCATCTTAGCCGGCTTTACCTTTCCCGGTTCTCGCAAAGAACCGCAGGACCCGCGCTTTTCCGCCTTTCTTTCTGCAGCGAACATCCATCTATTGGCGGATGAAACCGTCTGGCTGGATGAAAATCTCCTGCTGGCCGGGCGCCTGGACCCTGCCATGGCGCAAAAGCTTCGCTGCGAAAGGCTGTCTCCCGCCCAGCTGCTCGGTCCTGCTCTCGCGCAGGCCGAAACGGCTGAACACGCCGCTGCCTCTGTAGACAGCGACGCTCCGCTTATCGTCGTTATGGATCACCAGCCCCGCGAGCTTACCGCCCTCTCCGATGCTGGCGCGGATATCGTGCTCTCCGGGCATACCCACGATGGACAGCTGTTTCCTGTCAATCTCCTGCTGCACATGTTCTGGGAAAACCCCTGTGGCATTCTAAAGCGCGGCGGAATGTACTCCTGTGTCAGCTCCGGCGCAGGCGTCTGGGGCCCCGCCATGCGCGTGGGTACTCAAAACGAGGTTCTTGTTCTGGATGTTGAATTCCTCCCTGATTCGTCTATTTAATTCCCTGTCGGAAATAACATCATATCCTGTCTTTGCCAGCGATTTTATGACGACGGCCATTTGTTCATGCGCATACTCCGATACCGCAGCATCTGTAAACTCCCTCGAATGCGCCGTAATGTATCCGTGTTTTGCAATTGAGAAATACGGATGAATTGCAGGGCATCTATGAGATACATTTCCCATGTCGATTGAGCCGTAGCTTTTTCTTGGTTCATTCACACGATTGCAGCCAAAGGCCAGAAAATTTTCAGTTGCCTGCTGCGACAGCGTCTGGTTTGTGATCAGGTTGTAATAAGAGGCCTCAAAGTTGCTGATTGTAACGGTTGTCCCCGTACTCAGCGCTGCCGCAGATGCACAGTTTCTAACTTGTTTTGACAGCTCGTCGAGATATTCTTTGCTGCCAGCGCGAATGTACATTTCTGCCGATGTATAATCGGGAACAATGTTGGCAGCATCCCCGCCGTTTCTGATAATCCCATGTATATTGGCGGTCGGATATATACGCTGCCGCAAGCCGTTGATATTCACAAAAAACTGAATGATGGATTCCAGCGCACTGATGCCATCCTGCGGAGAGGTGGCTGCGTGGGCGGCTTTCCCAAAGTATTCGATTTTCAATGCTTCCAGCGTCAGAGAAACGCCGCTTTTATAGTAAGCGCTTTCCGGATGCGCCATCAGGGCCACATCCAAAGCATCGAAACAGCCCGCTTCTGCCATCTTCACTTTGGCGCCGGAGGTTTCCTCCGCCGGGCATCCATATACGACAATGCTTCCTCCGACCGTTCCGATCAGCTGAGAAAGAACGACAGCAGAGCCCGTTGCTATCGTACCGATGAGATTGTGGCCGCACCCGTGGCCAATATTGGGGAGCGCATCATATTCGGCAAGATATCCAACGACAGGCCCCGGAATTCCGCTTTCGTACCTGGCCGCGAACGCTGTTTCGAATCCGGCAAAGGGTTTTTCGATGGCAAACCCATGCTGCTTCAAATACTTGGTTAATACATCCGATGCAAAATATTCTTTATGTCCCAATTCCGGATGATTCCAGATTTCCTGGGAGAGATTTACAAAGCCGACATGAAGCGCCGCTTCTACTGCATTGATTTTTTCTATAATATCCATTGTATTTATCCCTTTTAGAATGGCCCATAGTGGATCACGTTGGCTACGACGACGAAAATGCCTCCCATAAGCAGCCAGATTCCCATCAGCGGTGCCACAAATTTAACGTATTTTCCATATGGAATCTTTGCAACAGCAAGCAGTGCCATCAGCGTTCCGGAAGTGGGGATAATCGAACTCGTAAATCCGTCGCCAAACTGGAACGCCAGCACGGTTACCTGACGGTTAATGCCCAGAATGTCGGATAACGGCACCATAATCGGCATGGTTGCTGCCGCCTGCCCGGTTCCGGAGGGGACAAAGAAATTTACAATGACTTGTACAATGTACATTCCGATTACGGAAATGGTTCTTGGAAGCACGTTGATAATCGAAGACAGGTAATAAATTACAGTGTCGATAATCATACCATCCTGCATAACCACCAATATGGCCCGGGCAACACCCACCATAACCGCGCCGCCGGCCATTGATCTCACTCCGGAAATAAATTCCTTTACAATCTGATTCGGGCCCATATTGCCGATCAACCCGCTGACGATCCCTCCGACAATAAACATGGCACCGATATCTGTAATTCCCCAGCCCAGCTTAAAAATTCCGTAGATCAGAGCAGCAAACATCAGCACAATAACAAGCAAGACGAGCTTCTGCCTTCCATTCATTGGCGCAATATCCTGCAGCTGAATTACTTCATCTTGCTCTGCCAGCTCCAGCTCCCGTACATGGCTTACGCTTGGGTCTGCCTTTACCTTTTTCGCGTAGTACGAAATATAAAGTGCAGTAATAACAATCATAACAATCCATACGATAATTCTCAGATAAATTCCCGAAAACATCGGCAGCTCAGCCATTTGCTGCGCAATCCCCACCGTAAACGGGTTTAGCGCGCCCGAGCAAAATCCGCACGCAGCTCCAAGGGTAACCATCGTCATTCCCACCATCGCATCGTATCCTAAAGCCCGCGCAAGCGCGATCCCAATCGGCACAAATACGATGTTTTCTTCCGCCATGCCAAAGGTGGTTCCGCCGATAGAAAACAGACATATAATTAAAGGAATCATCAGATACCCTTTATCTTTCGTGCGCATCGCCATATAACCAATTCCGGCCTCTATCGCGCCGGTCGCTGTAATAATCTGAAACGCACCGCCGACCAGCAGAATAAAGAAAATCACTTCCTGGCCTGCTGCCATACCTTTAGGAATGGTTTTGAATACATCGAGAAACCCCACAGGCGTCGGTTCGACTTTATGGTAGGTTTCGGGATCAACCACATTTCGTCCCGTTGCTTCGTTCAGAACTCTGTCATAACTGCCAGCCGGTATTACATACGAGCACAATGCTAATACCACTATGATTAAAAACATTGTTACGATTGGATGCGGAAAGCTGAATTTTTTCTCCTTGCTCATTGCGAACTCCTTTCTTGATCATCGTTATCTCTCCTGGCGATAGACAAGCTTATCCTGCCGGCTTCTTTTTAGAGCTCTCAAAGGTTGCATTGCCTGCAACCCGGCCATTTGCTAATTTCATATCCTGCATGCGTTCACCTCCCCCTCATTTAGCGCTTTATGCCAGGCGTCGTATCTTTGGGGACTGGGCAACGATACGTTTTTCCTGCCAATGTTCTTTCAAACTCTTTCATCGCCTGAGCAGCCAGTTGTGGATTCTCATAGAATTCTGCCGCAGCCATGGCGATTACCTTTGCCGCTGCAACAGCCGCTTTATGCATGATGCTGGATTTCCCCTGAGCTGTCGCCTGCCAGGAATGCAGGCATGTTCCCTTGGCGTAACAGGTCATATAGAATTGTGCAGTTGGCACATTCCAGCTGACATCTCCCACATCGGTAGAACCGAGCATTGGCATGGGATCAAGCACATAGTCGCATAGTTTACAGTCCTCCTTCAGCATCCAAGAATCGCAAGTTTCCATCGTTTGCGTATACTTTGCTGCATAGTCCAGTTCTTCCTGCGTGTATTCCTGTACATGGGTATCCTCCAAGGCATTCCTTACGATGCGCTCCACTACAGCGTTGGATATATAATCCGAATATCCGCTGACGGTTCTGCTCTTTACAGTCGTCTCGGTCATCAGGGCAGCTCCCCGGGCTATCTTTTGGATGCGCTCTGTCATTTCTTCAAGCTGTGCCACCTCAGGGGCGCGGACGGCGTACACCACCTCGGCCTCTTCCTGTATGATATTAGCAGCATCTCCGCCTGCATTCGTCACCGCGTAGTGAACCCGCGTTCCCGGAAGCAAGTGCTCTCTTAAATAATTGACGCCGATGTTCATCAGCTCCACCGCAGATAATGCATTTCTTCCCAGGTGCGGGGCAGCTGCGGCATGCGAACTCACTCCGTAAAATGTAAATACGCATCGCACGTTTGCCAGCGACCCCGTCTTGATTGTCGAAGTGTAATAATTGGGATGCCAAGTCAGCGCTGCATTCAGGCCGTGGAAGCACCCGGCCCTGACCATAAATGTCTTTCCGGAGCCGCCTTCTTCTGCCGGACATCCGTAATACTTTACAGTTCCCGTTTTTCCGCATTGCTCCAAGTATTTTTTTACTGCTACAGCTCCATAAAGCGCAGCTGTCCCGAGAGCATTGTGCCCGCATCCATGACCATTACCGTTGTTCTCCCGCCGCTTCGGCGAAAATTCATTTGCCTTCTGCGACAGGTTTTCCAGCGCGTCAAATTCACCCAATATGCCTATCACTGGTGCACCAGTTCCATAGGAGGCTATAAAAGCCGTTGGCATGCCAGCAACATTTCTTTCTACCGTAAACCCCTCATCGAGCAATGCGCTTATCTGCACCTGCGACGACCGCTCTTCCTGATACCTAATTTCTGCGATCTCCCAGATGCGGTCGCTCATTGCCGCGATCTTTCCAGAATCTTCGTCGATTTTTCTTTTTATAAATGTTCTGTAATCCATGGTATCCTTTCCACCTTTTTATACCCACAGTATAGCAGAGATCTGAAAGCGAAAGATAATACCTTTATCATATCTGCACATAGGCAAAAGCTATGGTTTTCTGGCCTTTTTTCCCGTCTTCTTTTATGGTATCATAATAAAAATATGCGCATGTCCGCTGTATTCCGTTTCTCTCAGGAGGTTTTTATGAATCTGCATCAAATGAAATATTTAATCGAAATAGAAAAACAGGGCTCGATTACAAAGGCGGCACAGGCGCTCTTTATATCGCAACCCAGTTTAAGCAATTCAATCAAAAGTCTGGAAAACGAATTGGGATTTACAATTTTTCTGCGGACAAAAAGTGGAATTTCCCTTACGCAAAAGGGGCAGGCTGTTTTAAAATTTGCAAACGCAATCGTATCTCAGATGGATATATTGTATCAAAATCTTTCCGATACTTCTTCGAGCTTTTTTCGGTTATCTACAGAGAACTATTCCTTCTGCATGAGAGCTTTTGTCAAATTGTGCAAGTCCAGCGAAAGATATCACACGCTCAATTTTTCCCTAAACAATGTGCCTCTTGCCGGTGTAATCGAAGATGTTACAAAATTTAACAGTGATTTAGGCATTCTGCTGATCAATAAAACTTCCGAGGAATTGTGCCAAAAGATTTTAGGGGAAAAGAATCTGGCTTTTGTGCCTCTATACCGGCTGTCAGTAAACATCAATCTGAGAGAACACCATCCGCTTTCCGGCATCGACCCGTTTCCGTTTGAAAAATTATCCCAATATATGTTTGTTAAATATTCGGAAGGGCAAAATTCCGATCTGTCGTATATGCCGGAGCTGAAGCACCTGAATATAATAAATCCGGATAAAACCATC
>CATJIF010000110.1 GCA_949740445.1 uncultured Peptostreptococcaceae bacterium
CAACCAGTTCCTTTGAACCAGAATCGTATCAACGGCAGCATAAGCTATGCTCTGGGCACTTTCTACAATTTCACAGGTATCGGCAAATAAATCTCCGGTTTCATGATAAGCAATCAGTTTTCTGTTGAATTTTGGACTCACTGAATCCAAAATAGTATTTTCTTTTTCACGAATTTTTTTCGTTTTTTGAGATTTCTGTTCCACCTTTACGAACAGACCGACAATATCATCCTCGAAATATTCATCGTCGCAAATCGGGATGATGTTATCCTTATCAGCAGGGAAAGACACATACCTGCTGGCACACCCCAGAGTGCCTTCTCTTCCTCCTTCGGAGGAATTCGCCTTGTCCCATTCGCCACCTGCATAAGCAAGCCCGTCTACATCAAGAGCGTAGCGACCGAACATACAGCCAACAGCATAGGAAATGTTTGTTGAGCTGATTATAGCACAGGATGCCTGTTATATCTATGTTCCTTTGTAGAAATCGCCGGAGTTATATTCTAACAACACTTATTTCAAAAGGGCCCCCTGCCCGCCGTTGACAGAACCCCCAAAATGTGGTTAAATAAAGCGTAAGGCGCTGCTGGCCGGCGGTCTTTCTATCCGCAGGCGACTGCGGGTACAGATACCTGCGGTCCTTTGGGCGGTTCGCCGTAAAATGAGAACAGAAAAAGGGAGACGATTACTATGAAAAGAATTCAGACGCTGAACACCAGAGATTTAGCTAAATCCGTTACTGCCGGAGGCTGCGGCGAATGCCAGACCTCCTGCCAGTCCGCATGCAAGACATCCTGCGGCATTGCCAATCAGCTGTGTGAAAAGAGCGGCGAAGAGAAATAATCCAACTGCATAGGAACACCATTCGGAGGGTATATTCAAACGCTGTTATTTGATATGCCCTCTGTTTATTTTTCTACCTTTACTTATCATATACCTGTGCCAGTCTGCATTCTCTTACCGGCAACGGCTGCCGCACCGCTGGCGCAGGAGAAAGGAACTACGCTATGGCCATCATTGGCATTGACTTAGGAACCACCAACAGCCTGGCCTGCATCTATCGCAATGGAGCCGCAGAGCTGATTCCTAATGGGTTGAACAGTGTTCAGACCAGCAGCGCGGTCAGCATTATGGAAGACGACGCCGTGCTGGTAGGCGCCGGGGCAAAGGAGCGGTTGATTTCCTGCCCGGAAGCCACTGCCGCGTCGTTTAAGGTCTTTATGGGAACCCAGCGTGCCCTCTCATTAAGCGGACGGTCATTTTTGCCGGAGGAGCTCTCCGCCCTGGTACTCCGCCAGCTTTTAGAGGATGCCCGCCGCTATCTGGGCGAGGATGTAACGGAGGCTGTCATCAGCGTACCCGCTTATTTCAACGACGACCAGCGCTGCGCCACCAAGCTGGCGGCCCAGCTTGCAGGGCTGACTGTAAAGCGGCTGATCAACGAGCCATCCGCTGCCGCCCTCTACTACCGTTACAGCACAAACAGCGCCGACGGGCAGATGATGATCATTGACTTCGGCGGCGGCACGCTGGATGTGAGCATTGTGGAGTGCTTCGAAAATATCATTGAAATCATCGCTATCGCCGGTGATAACCACCTGGGTGGTGACGATATCGACCGGGCCATTGTTGCCTGCTTCTGCCAGGAAAACGGCCTTTCCCAGCAGGCGCTTGCACCCGGCTTGCGCTCCGAGCTGTACCGTCAGGCGGAAGCTGCCAAAATAGCGCTGTCCGATGCTCCCTCTGCCACCATTTCCCTTCGCGCAGACGGCCAGCAGTACCACCTGACGCTCACCCATCTCCTGCTGCGAAAGCTGTGCCAGCCGGTGTTTGACAGGGTGCGCAGCGTGATTCAGCAGGCCATGAAAAACAGGAACCACCCTGCCCTCATCAACGACGTGGTTTTGGTGGGAGGGTCTTCCCAGCTGCCGGTATTCGGTGATTTCCTGGAGGAGCAGTTCGGCCAGCGGCCCGCTGTGGCTGCCAATCCAGAGCAGATCGTAGCGCTGGGCGTAGGACTTTGTGCAGGCATGAAAGAGCGGGCAGAGGATTTACAGGATCTGGTGATGACAGATGTCTGCCCCTTTTCTCTGGGCGTTGCTACCTATAATAGTGCCCAGGACAAAACCCCGCACATGGCGTTTCTCATTCAGCGCAGCAGCATGCTTCCCGCCAGCCACCAAGGTAATTTCTATACGCTTCACGATAATCAGCAGTCGCTTCGCTTCGAAATCTATCAGGGCGAAGGCTATTACGCCTCCGAAAACCTGAAGTTAGGCGAGCTGGAGGTGCAGGTGCCGCCGGGAGCCGCCGGCCAGCAGTACGCCTCTGTTACCTTTACCTACGATATTGACGGCATTCTCCACGTAAGTGCTAAAAGCAGCGGTGGCGACATCCGGGAACGCCTGCTTCTCAATTCCAGGCTCCGATTCTCCGAGGAAGAACAGCAGCGGGCCCTGGAACGCATAGCGCAGATACGGCTGGAAGCACAGGGCTCGCAAAGGGAACGTCTCTTGTTGGAAAAGGCTCTGCGCCTCTATCAACAGGCGATAGGAAGACAGCGCGACGCCCTTTCGTCCCTCATCAACGATATCCGTGCACAGATGGAGTTTGGCGATCTCATCGGAAGGCAGAAAATGCTTTCGCAAGTGTCGCCGCTGCTGGACAACATAGAAGCCCGCCTGCAGACAGAGCCTGAGCTTTCGGATTTCTGGGGCTGGGCGGACGAATCCGCAGACGACAATTTCAGCGCGGATGAGGAACTTTGATAAACCGATGGAAAGGAGGAATGTATCATGGACCACATCTGGACACTTTTAGAACTCGACCCTACCGCCGATGTAGCGGAAATTAAGCACGCCTACGCCGTGCAAGCGAAAAAATACCATCCCGAAGAGCATCCGGATATGTTTCTTAAGCTGCGCCAGGCCTATCAGGCAGCGCTCGCCTATGCGCAGCAGCACGCTGATACCGAGGCGGTGGATATCAAAAACCGGAGAGAAACGAATGCCCAGGGGGATGCTGCCAGCGCACAGAAAAACGACGACAGCGCAGAGTCGGAAAGCCAGGCGCAGGCAGCCGATGCCGTCCGGCGCAGCGATGTGCCTGCAGAGGATGGTTGCGACGTGCAGATGTTCAGAAGCGACAGGCTTCCAGACAGCGACGACAACCTGAACAATCCGGACAGTCTGGACAGCAGCGATGACGAGGATGGCGGCTCTGAGGAAACTGGCCGTAAAAGCGGTGGCTGGACCCTCAACAGCGATTTGGAACAGGCTTGCCCCGATCTCTATCGAGAGCACGAAGCCAATGTGCAGTTTCTAGCGCTCTACACCGGAGCCCAGCGCCGCAATCCCAAGGCGTGGATGGATTATTTTACTTCGCCCGCCTTTCTCAGTGTTGCCTTTGACAGCGCCTTTACACGGCTGCTTCTGGACAACGTCAGCTCCCTTGCGCCCGAGGCTTCACCCAGCCGGGAATTTCAGACCTGGCTTTCCGTGGCCTACCAATATTCCGTTTCTGCCGTTTCTCACATGAACTCCGACGGAACCCTGCAAACCACCCTTCATCTGCTGCCTCACGCTGGCGCGGAGTTTTCCGGCATAGAATCCGTTTTGGAAATCGCTTCCATGGGCCCGCATCCCAAGCAGCTGTCGGGCAATGAAGTCGCGGTGCAGAGCAGCTTCCGGGAATACCGGCAGCTTCTTCGCCTGGCGGAACAAAACGGGGCGGACAGCTGGAGCGAGCAGGCCATCAACACGTTCGACTACATCGTGGGCCGCTATGTGCTGGCCTATATCAAAGATCGCTGCGAGCATCGCCAGCCTGTAGATACAGAACGCCACCCTGCCGGGCTGCGGGTATTCTGCTACTTTTTCGAACACCACATCCTGCCTCAGGAGCTGTATCGCATCCTGTGGCAGAAGCTGAGCCTGCAAAGCGCTGTTATGAGCCGCTCCAAAATCCTCTTTGGCCGCCTGCGTCAGATCGTTGTCGATCACGTGCCAGGCATCGACCAGCAGGCTCCCGAGGATTTCCGTGCTCTCCGCACCCGCTTCGACCATTACGCCCTCTGCTGCTATCAGCGTTCGGGCAGCGATCCGCAAAAGGATGTGGAAGAAACCGACGCTCTCTTTGCCCATAAAGACTTTCAAGACGCCCTGCAAAGCCGCCGGTTTGTGGAAGGCGATCTTCTCATTACAGGAATCAACGACCGTCGCTGCGATTATTTTTTAGAGCGCATCATCGACTTTTATACCCAGCACAGCGATGCTCCCTGCGCATCAAAAGTCATTCAGCTGGCCATACAGACGCTGAGCGCTAAACGCTGTGCCAAGCTGCTTTCCGAGGATGAAGAAGCTCCCCTGCCAACGATGCCATTGACGCTTTCTTTCCGGCCCTTCCTGCGACACTGGCTCAATACCGCGTTCTATTCGGCCCGCCATCCCGAAACAGGCCAGTCGCTTCTGCAGTATTGCGCGCAGGAATTTCCTTACAGCGTTTCTTGGAGCAGCCGCTTTTTCTGCGAAGAGGACAGCGACGGCCTTCCTGTTCCCAAATGCGTATCCCTTTCCCTTGGCGGCAATCAGCTGGAGGTCTGTTTTCACCGGCGCTACGTAGATATCCTGATTAACGGTCAGCCCATGTACCAGCCTGTTTTGGATTATAACTGGCTGTCCGACCTCACCGACGATGCCTTTTTCTTCCTGCTGCCCATGGCCGCTGCTGGCCGCGACCAGGCAAAGCAGGTGTACAGCCAACTCTGCCAGCGCCTTGGAAAAACCGCCCTGCCGCCCCATCTGCTCCTGGAAGTGGCAGCCTGCCTCTCCGATCAGGTCTGCCGCCTTCCAGCGGATTCGGACGAAGCCTCGCCCCAAGATCTGGACCGGATTCTTCCCTTTGAAATCTTCGCAGAGGATGGGGAGCACCTGTACGGCTGCCGCTATTTTCAGAACGAAGAAACCCTGCTCTTCTTTGAGCAAACCCACGCCGGAAGGCGAATACTTCCCGATGGGAGATACTCCGACGTATACAACACAGATTCGGCTATCCTGTTATCGCGGCAGCTGCTTCAAGAAACTGTCGCACCCTCGGGCATTCCCATGTCATATCTGGAAAACCTGCCGCAGGCGGTTTACATTGCGCCGGATTTTATGGCCATCAGCCGTGATAAAGAGAGAATCGGTGCGAATATGCCCCAGGTACTGCTTAACGAAGCCGTCACAACAGAAGGGCTTGCCGATCTGTTTTCCCTTCTGTCCACGGGAAAAATCAAGCGACTGGAGCTTTCCTGGGATGTCTGCCTGCCCTTTGGCGAAGGGCAGGAAAGCCAGCCTGCGCGGTCGCTGATATTCCTGAAGGAAACCTGCGGCTGGGCTTGCCTGTACTTCGACGACCAGCGGGCCGAATCCTTTGCCCTGCTGGCTCAACCCGAACGATACTGGGATCTGCAGGACAGCCATGGAACGTTTGTCCCCTTCCGCCAGGGCAAGCTGATGGACTACAACATCCACCGCAGCTTTTCCAGCATCCGCCGCTATCTGGACATGGTCTTCCGTCAGGCCAGTCAGCCGGGTGGCATTGATCTCCATGCCGGGCACATGTGGACCCATGCGGTCAACGTGGTTCACGGCCGGCACAAATACCTGCTGGACAAGCGGCTTTTGGGCGGTTTTCCCGCGGAACGGGCCTGCAGCCGCCTGGCTGCGCGGCTGTATCTGTCCGCCTATCCCAGCCGGATCGTTTCTGTATATAACGACGATAACCGCCGGGAATGCCTGCCCGTGGGCAACCGCAACCGCGATCGCCTGCAGCATGCGTTTTCCCGCCTGCTGTCTGGCGAACTCAACAGTCTGCAGCTGACCTGGGCTACGGATTCTCTCCCGCAGCTTCACATCGTCCTTCTGCACGAGCAGGGGCGCTTCCTTCTCGCCCTTCTCTCCGAGCAAGCGCAGGAGGCGCAATTCCACGTGGCCGACAAAGCGGTCTACATGGATGTGGAAGGCAAAAAATATCCAAAGGCTACCTTCCGAAACCGCACCATTGCCGCCTATCTAATCCACGACAGCGCAAAAACGCTTCGCAGCGCGCTGGAGCTGCTTCTGGCCTGCATCCACGAGCCGCCGCTTGTGACGGATCAGTTTGCGGAATATGCGGAGGAAACGCCGGTAAAGCCCCGGCCCTACGAGGCGATCCGGGCAGAGTTTGTCTTCGATGAAGAAATTTAACCGGATGTTCGAGTCAAAAACCAGCCATGTGCCTGAGGTATGGTTTTCTAATGCACAAATAAAGAGCGCCGCACGATATCACACCCGTGCAGCGCTTTTTTACATGCATTCAAAAATACGACAGCTCGTAAAATGTATTTATCTACCAAATACGCCGTTTCGCAAAGTGCGGCTATTCGCGAAATGCCCGCTTTACATCGGCTACAGTAGCAAAGCCCATCTCCTGCATATAGGCCTTGAACTCCTCCAAAATATCCACCGGGGCTGTGGGATTTGTCAACGCCGCCGTACCCACTGCCACGGCATCGGCTCCGGCCATCAGAAATTCGGCCACATCCTCGCCGCAGGATATGCCGCCCAGCCCGATAATGGGAATTTTGACAGCTCGCCGCACCTGATACACCATGCGCAGGGCCACCGGCTTAACCGCTGGTCCGGAAAAGCCGCCGGTTTTGTTGGCCAGCACCAGACGCCCCTTCCGCGCGTCAATGCGCATACCCAGCAGTGTATTGATGAGCGAAATCGCATCGGCCCCGGCATCCTCCACCGCCTTTGCGATGGCGGTGATGTCTGTTACATTGGGCGTCAGCTTTATAATCACCGGCTTCTTTGCGATGGCCTTGACCGCTTTCGTAACCGTCGCAGCCTGTGCAGGATCGACGCCAAAACCGATGCCACCTTCTTTTACATTGGGGCAGGAGATGTTGATTTCCAACATGTCTACGCTGCTTTCGTTCAACCGCTCCACTACGGCACAGTATTCCTCGATGGAATGGCCTGCCACGTTGGCGATCACCTTTGTATCGAAACCGGCAAGACAGGGCAGCTCTTCGTTCAGATAGGCGTCTATCCCGGGATTTTGCAAGCCTACCGAGTTGAGCATGCCGCCGTAGGTTTCCGCAATGCGCGGCGAGGGATTGCCTGCCCAGGGAACTTCCGCCACGCCCTTGGTCGTAACCGCTCCCAGCCGGGATATGTCGTAAAAAGCACCGCTCTCCCTGGCAGAAAACGTTCCGGAAGCCGTGGTGATGGGGTTTTTCCACTCCACGCCGGCAATGCTAACCCGAAGATCCAGTGCCTTTGCCGCCTGTTGTACCCCGGCCGCAGCCGCTCTGTTACCGTTCATCGAAGAACACCTCGCTTCCCAGAAATACTGGCCCATCTTTGCAGACCTTTTTGCGCACTGGCTGCATTGCATCCTGTGGCTTTACATCGACTGTGCAGCCCACGCAGGCTCCGTAGCCGCATCCCATGCGCTCCTCCATGGAGACCTGCGCATCTTTTCCGCAGGCCAGCGCTGCTTTTGCCACTGCTGCCAGCATGGGCTTCGGGCCGCAGGCGAACCAGTGGTCGCCGCTCCAGCCCACATCCTCTGCCGCGGAAAGCGCCGTACCACGATACCCTTCCCTGCCGGAATCCGTAGCGCACAGCGTCTGCGCTCCCGCTGCGGAAAGCTCTTCCAAAAGAAAGCTCTCGTCGCGGAACCCGGCCGCAGCCCGCACGCTTACACCCATGGCAGTAAGGGTTTTCGCAAGCTTTACCATGGGGGGAACGCCGATCCCGCCGCCAAAGAGCAGGGCGCTGTCGCCGGGTTTTATATCGGAGAGGTCGTAACCGTTGCCCAGCGGCGTGGATATCCGCAGATGTTCGCCTGCACATCGCTTCGAAAACCACTGCGTACCCCTGCCCACAATGCCGTATACCAGCGTCAGCCGGTCTCCTTCGGCATCGCATATGCTGATGGGCCTGGGCAAAAGCAACGCACTGTCTTCGGTGTACACGTTGACAAACTGCCCTGCCCGGGCTGCCCGCGCTGCCTCAGGTGCGCAAAGCACCAGCTTCATTACGCCTTTTGCCAGCAGCTCCTGCCTCAGAATTTCCGCCATCATTATCTTCTTTTCTTCCATCTGTATCTCCTTTTGCGCTGTCCACATACCTTCTGCCACCGCCCACCTTCCGCTGAATGCCGCGGCTTTTGCAGGCGCAGCATCAAGGCACTCAGTCAGGATGCATATGTGCGGCAGCCCGCATTTACAGCGCGTTTTCCAGATCTTTTTTCATGGCGAGCACCGCCTTGCGCGAGGCCTGTGTAAACTCCGGCCCTACGCTGTCCGCATCGCCGAATTCTGCATCCTTTTGATAGGCGGCGATAATCCCGCGGGAGGAATTAACGATGCAGCCCCGGCCATCCCGGTCGAAAAAGCCCTTCAGGTCCGCGCCCTTGCCCCCCTGCGCGCCGTAGCCCGGCACCAGGAAAAACGTGTGCGGCAGCCGGCGCCGAAGCTCCACACCCTGCTCGGGATGCGTGGCGCCCACCACGGCCCCCACCTTGCTGTAGCCGCTCTCACCCACAAGCCCTTCGCCCCACCGGCCGACCAGGTCTGCCACCTGATCGTACAGTGGAAGGCCCTCCAAAAGCTTGTCCTGCAATTCGCCGCTGCTGGGATTGCTGGTGCGCACTAAGATAAACACACCCCTCTCCCGGCGTCGGAGCACCTCTAAAAACGGCTCGATGCCGTCGATGCCAAAATACGGATTGATGGTAATAAACTCCTCCTGCCAGGGGTCGAAATAACTGCCTTCGATATCGACGCCGCCGATGTGCGCCGCATAGGCCGCCGCTGTAGATGCGATATCGCCGCGCTTGATGTCGGCGATGACGACCAGTCCCTTGCTCTTTGCGTACTCGATGGTGCGGAGATACGCCGCAAGGCCGTCCAGCCCGTAGCGCTCATACATAGCAATCTGCGGCTTCACCGCCGGAATCAGGTCTGCCACAGCGTCGATAATCAGCCTGTTGAACTCGAAAAACATCTCCGCCACCGCCTTCGGCGTCTTTCCAAACTGCTCAAACTTCTCCTGGCGCAGATACTGCGGAATCATAGCCAGCGCAGGGTCCAGACCCACCACAGCAGGGTTTTCCGTCTCTTCAATCCTCTGAATCAGTCGATCAATCATGCCTTTTCTCCTTCCCCGGTCACCGCGCCGCAGTATGCACAGACCCTCCGCCCGCTCTCCGGCGCCACCTCTTCGACAAACAGCGCTTCTCTATCGTTATTGCTGATGCATTTGGGATTGGGGCAAGCCGCCTGCTGCGCAGCCGTCCGACTGCGGCGCAGCACTTCCTCCTTAAACGGCAGCTTTTTCGTCTTCGCATAGGAAACCGTTCCTGATGTGAGCCCCAGCAGGCTGACAATCAGCGCCATGCGGATATACATGCCGTACTCCGCCTGCGCAAAATACAGCGCCCGCGTATCGTCGTCCACCGCAAAGGCGATTTCATTGACCCGCGGCAGAGGATGCAATACCATCATCTCCTTCTTGCCCAGCTTCATCTTTTCGCAGTCCAGAATATAGCTGTCCTTCAGCCTCTCATACTGCGCCTGGTCGGAAAAGCGCTCCTGCTGCACCCGCGTCATGTACAGCACATCCAGCTGCGGCATGGCCTCTTCCAGGCGTTCCGTCGCTGTCCAGCAAATGCGCCCGCCCAGCTCGTCGATCAGCTCCTTCGGCATAGCAAGCTCCGGCGGGGCGATAAAGACAAAGCGCACGCCATCGTAGCGCGCCAGCGCTTTCAAAAGGGAATGTACCGTCCTGCCGTACTTCAGGTCGCCGCACATGCCTACGGTCAGCCCTTCGAAGCTGCCCCGCAGCCGGTGTATGGTCATCAGATCCGCAAGCGTCTGCGTCGGATGCTGGTGGCCGCCGTCGCCAGCGTTGATGACGGGAACGGACGAAGCCATGGCTGCCGCCTGAGGGCCCCCTTCTAAAAAGTGCCGCATGGCGATGATGTCCGCATAGCCCGATACGATCCTCGTCGTATCGCCCAGGGTTTCGCCCTTGGAAACGGAGCTTGCCTGCGGGTCGGCAAATCCGATTACCCGGCCGCCCAGGCGCAGCATAGCCGCCTCGAAGCTGAGCCTCGTGCGCGTGCTGGGCTCGTAAAACAGCGTCGCTAAAATTTTATTGTCGCAGATGTGGGCGTAGGTTTCCGGATGGTCGATGATGTCATCGCCCAGGCAAAACAGCGCCTCCAGTTCCTCTACGCTGAAATCCGAAGGTTCCATCAGGCAGCGCCCCGCCAGGGACGCAGCCGTCCCCCCTCTTTCGCACTTTATCTCTTTGTTCAATTCGCAGCTCCTTTCTCCGCATCCTACGGCTTGCTTACGTGTATATCCATCTGCGGGTAGGGGATGGAAATCCCCTGCTCGTCGAAGGCCAGCTTTACCTGCTCGTTCATGTAATAGTAGAAATCCCAGTAGTCCGCATTTCTGCACCAGACCTTAAAATCCAGGGCAATGGCGCTGTCCTTGTGACCGCCTACGCCTACAAAGGGCTCCGGTTCGGAGAGCATCCGTCCGCTGCTTTCCGCTACGGCAAGCAGGATATCCTTTGCCCGGTCGATATCGTCCTGGTACCCTACGGTAAACACCATATCCAGGCGGCGGTTTTCCGCCCGGCTGTAGTTGATGATAATGCTGTTGGAAAGCGTGCCATTGGGCACGGTAATCACCTTGTTGTCGATGGTCAGAAGCGTGGTGCACAGCAGGTCGATCTGCTGTACTGTCCCCTGCACGCTGAGCGTATCAATGTAATCTCCCTTGGAAAAGGGCTTGGTTACAATGATTAAAATGCCGCCGGCAAAATTCCCCAGGCTGTTTTGCAGCGCTAAAGCGATGGCTACGCCCGCCGCACCGATTACGGTTAAAATCGACGTGGGCGGAATGCCTAAATAATTGATGGCGGTCAGCCCTACCACCACCCACAGCAGGATGCGGGTGCAGTTGGTTGCAAAAGTAAACAGCACCGGGTCCAGCCGCGTCCTTTCCAGAGCCGTCAGCAGCATTTTGCAGACGATGCGGATTAACACCGCGCTGACGAGTAAAATCAGCACAGCTATGAAAAACGGCTTCAGCACGGAAAGCACTGCCGCCATATCCACTTCCGCCACGCTGGTCTGACTTAAATCCTCCAGCGCTTCGATTGCGCTCTGTGTGGTATCCATCTCGTTCCTCCTTCACCGGCCTGCGTTGCTGTGCGCATCTCTGCACTGCATTCGAACCGGTCGCGTTAATTTGGCCGTTTTAAAAAACAAGCCGCCAAAGACATTTTCATCTCTGCGGACCTGTTCTTTCTTTGCCATTGCCTGCCTGCCTTTCGCGTAAATTAAGCTGAAAGTTATATCGTTTTATTATACAACTGCACGGTATGCTCTGGCAAGCTATATTTTTAAAAGTCCCTTTTGAGAAAAGTGTCGCCCAGGTATCTCTTTGGCACTTTCTACAAAGCCAGGTTGATGCCATAATAGTTGTGTGCTATAATCAACTCAACAAATCTGAATTTATTGTTCTTCCTCCTAAAAAGCCTTGAAATATCAGGCATTTCCGCCTATTGAACCCTCAAACTATATGTACTTTCCCTTGTTTTTTCCCTTACGGGCTGAAACAAGGGAAAGTTTTTTATTCTTCGTTGACCACCTTATCCAGCAGACGGGCGGAGTTGCGTTTCGCTTCCCTCGTTGAGTGGGCGTAGATGTTCATCGTGGCACTGACGTCCGAGTGCCCAGCAGTTCCTGCACGTCCTTCGGAGCGGCTCCAATGGAATCAGTAAGGGGTGCAAAATAAGTACATTGAAAGGAGCATGGCACCAATGGCAACTGTCAAAATGGGCATGACGATTGAGGAAGCCGCCGAGTGCAGCGGCATCGGGAGGAACACCATGCGGAAGCTGGTGGAATGGAGAAAGCTGCCTGTCCTCAAGGTCAGGCGCAAGACCATCATCCGCAGCGACACGCTGGAGCGGTTCATGACCGTCAACCAGGGACGGAATCTGCTGGTCAGGGACGATGTGCGGGGCAAGGACGGAGGCATGACGCGACACAGCTTCATCCAGATGTCGAAGCTGTCCAATGCCAAAGGGCGCATTTCCTATGTTACCAGCCCCGCCAGACAGGAGAACCTGTACGCCACCTATAACACCGCCGATGCCGTCTTTTGGGCTTTCCTCGCAAGGGAAAACCAGCAGGAGTTCAAGCGGAGCGGCGCCGAGGGAACGTGTATTGAAGCGCGGGAGTTCATCATCGCCCTGCCGGAAAAGTTTACGCGCTATGACCCGCAGCGGGTTCTGGCAAAGTTCACGGAGGAATTTCAAAAGCGGTATAATGTGGAGTGCGTGTCCGGTCTGCACCACAACAAGGCCAAGACCAACTACCACATCCACCTGATTTTCAGTGAGCGGCGATTGCTACCGGAACCCGTAGTCAAGGTCGCCACCCGGAGTATGTTTTATGACGAGGTGGGGAAGCACGTCCGCACCAAGAAGGAGATCACCGGGAAGGATGGGCAGATACGCCCCGGCTGTACCGTCATCAAAAAGGGCGAGGTCTACGAGAGCCATATGTTCAGCGTTAAGGACACCCGCTTTAAGCAGGAGG
>CATJIF010000111.1 GCA_949740445.1 uncultured Peptostreptococcaceae bacterium
GCGGCCTTTCTCAGGTCCTCATCGCCGAACACGCCGCTGAAATTAAAGGCTACATAATTGTAGGCGTTTCCGGAGATTTCCTTAAAGGTCAGGTTTTCATCTTCCTTTACGATTTCGATCTTCGAGGTCGGGATGCTCTGCAGCAGGTAGAGCTCGCCTGCGCGCAGGGCGGATAAGGCGTTTTCCGTATCTTTGATGATCTTTACCTGAATGGTCTTGATATGCGGTGCATATTCATCCTGCGGCATGTAGCCGGGGTTCTTCTCAAACAGGATTTCATAGTCGTTCTTCTTAATCGGAATGTAGGGGCCGCTGCATACCAGCGTATTGTTGTAGCCATCGCCCTCGGTATACGTTACCTGGTCTCCGTAGAGAACGTCCTTCGCCACATCGTAGGTAGCGGGGTCGTATCCGGCGTTGATGGTTTCGATTTGGTTCTTGGATACGATTCCGCCCGAGGAATGGGCAAATACATTCAAAATCTGCGGGAACGCATACTTGGTCGTTACGTGTACCACCTGATAGGTTCCATTGGCGTTATCGACCTGCGTCTTATCAGCCGTCAGCGCTGTGATTTCTCCTGTAGCGCCTTCCATCAGGGTTTCGTATACGGTCTTGCCCTCCTGGGCCTGAGCGGTCTTCAGGGCTTCCAGATCTGTGTAAATCTCATAGCCATCCACTGCGGTAAAGTTGGCGAAATTCTTGTGGTCGGGAACTCTGTCCTTATTTACCATTCTGTCGATGGAAAATACAACATCCTCGGCGCCAACTCTCTCACCGGAATCCACGGCGTGCATATCCTCTACCTTGGCGAAATTGACATCATCTCTCAGCAGGAAGTAGAAGTCAGCGTTGCTTTCGCCGATAGCATAAGCTCTGGTCAGCGTGCTGTTAGTGGTGATTTCGTCGGTATCCGTCAGGTTTACCAGGCGGATGTAGCTGTTTGTATTCAGCTGGAAGGTCGAGCCGTCGTCAGAACGTACAGGGTCTAACGGCGTCAGGTCGGAATAGGTCTGCGTTAATACGCAAGGCTGTGTATCATTTAAACTCTCATCTACGTAATTTAAAGGTTCCCACTGCATGGAACGGGATTTCGAGACGTGTACCGATTCGTCCTGCAAAATCTTGTTGTTAAAGGCCAGCGTCTTGTAGGAAACATAAATCGGAATGGTATAGGCCTTTTCCTCGATCATGTAGGTTTCCAGCTCTTCGTAGGTCTTTCTATACTCCGCTTCGGTCTGAGAAGCGCCCAGCTCGATCAGCTCATCCATGTGGTCGTCGTAAATCTTATACAGATTCAATGGTCCCTCGGAATGCCAGACCGAACGCATGGCGTAGTCGGGAGAACCTGTTACCGTGTTCCAATAGGTGATGGCCAGGTCGAAATTTCCGGCGTCAATCTGGCTGCGGAAGCTTGCGTAATCCGGCTGCATGCTGATCGTGGGATTAAAGCCCGCTTTCACCAGCTGGTCGCGTACTACGTTAGCGTAAGCTTCGTCGCCCACACCCGCGTTGGCCAGAATCGTAATGTCCGGTCCCTTCAGTTCTGCTTCGTTGTCGCGGGTCTGTCCGCATCCGGCAAACAGTCCGACGACCAGCACCAGGGAGATGGTCAGTGCGATCAATTTCTTCATCGTATTTCCTCCTAAATTGATTCTGTAGTGACTTTACTTTATATGTTCAATGGAAGCCTGCTGAAGCTTCCACGAAACAACTCATTCATAGACAAACTTCTTTCCCTGCACCTCTATGCACCGCGGGCACGCTACAAAGTGTCCGGGAAATACCTCCACAAACTCGGGGTCGCTCGCCGTGCAGCAGTCCGTCGCAAAGGGGCAGCGGACAGCAAACCGGCATCCGGGCGGCGGGTTGATGGGAGAAGAAATTTCTCCTTGCAGGATCAGCTTTTTCTTCTCTTGCTCCAAATTGATGGAAGGAATTGCCGCCAGCAAAGCGTTTGTATACGGATGCAGCGGGCGGTTAAAAATCTCTTTCTTAGGCGCCAGCTCCACCAGCTTTCCCAGATACATAACGCCCACATGATCTGAAATGTGGCGCACTACCGACAGGTCGTGAGAGATGAATATGTAGGTCAGCTTCAGCTTTTTCTGCAGCTCCATCATCAGGTTTAAAATCTGCGCCTGCACGGAAACATCCAGCGCCGATACAGGCTCGTCGCAGACGATAAATTTGGGGTTGACTGCCAGCGCCCGGGCAATGACTACGCGCTGGCGGCGGCCGCCGTCGAATTCGTGAGGATAGGAGTTGTACACGCGGGCAGAAAGTCCCACCAGCTCCATCAGCTCTTCCACCCGCTTTCTGCGCTCCGCCTCTGTCTTATATATTTTAAAAGCGATCAGCGGTTCCTCGATGCTCTGGGAAATCGTCATCCGCGGGTTGAGAGATGCGTAAGGGTCCTGGAAGATAATCTGCATATGCTGCCGCATCTGGCGCATGTCTTCCTCATCAAACGAAGCGACATCCATTCCTTCGAAGAGGATTCTTCCCGCCGTCGGCTCGTGCAGCCGGAGGATGGCCCGGCCCAGCGTGGATTTTCCGCAGCCGGATTCGCCCACAATTCCCAGCGTTTCTCCTTCTTCGATGGCAAACGATACATTATCCACCGCATGGAGCTCTCCGGAAGCTACTTTAAAATACTTATTTAAGTTTTTTACTTCAAGCAAGGTACTCATAAAACCCTCCTGCGGCTATCCTTCCAAGTGACAGCGGTACATGTGCCCCTGGTGGCGCACCGGCGGTTTTTCGGTTTCGCACTGCTTCGTTTTGTATTTGCAGCGCGGGTGAAAGCAGCAGCCGGTGGGTAGATCCGCCGGGTTGGGCGGCTGCCCCTCGATGGGAATCAGCGTTTCGCTGTCGTCGTTCATCTTCGGTATGGATTCGAACAGCCCTTTTGTGTAAGGATGCTTCGTATTCAGAAAGACCTCCCGGACCGTTCCCGCCTCTACGATTTCGCCGGCGTACATAATGGCTACGTTGTCGCAGGTTTCTGCTACCACGCCCAGGTCGTGGGAGATCAGCAGCAGGCTGGTATGAAAGGTTTTCTGCAGCTTCTGGATCAGCTCCAGCACCTGCGCCTGAATGGTTACATCCAGGGCCGTCGTCGGCTCGTCGGCAATCAGCAGCGACGGGTTGCACAAAAGCGCCATGGAAATAACGACGCGCTGCTTCTGTCCGCCGGAAAACTGATGGGGGTAATCGTCGAAGCGGTCGCTTTTAATCCCCACCATTTTTAAGGTTTCGATTACCTTTTCCCGGGCCTCTTTTTTCGATACGTTCTCGTGGGTGGTTACCACTTCCATCAGCTGTTCGCCCACGGTCATAATCGGATTGAGCGCTGTCATGGGGTCCTGAAAGATCATGGAAATGCCGTTTCCGCGGATCTCCTCGTTGCGCTTTTCCGTATTGTAGATCATATTTTCGCCCTTAAAGAGAATTTCGCCATCGACGATAACGCCGGGAGGGTCGGGGATCAGCTGCATGACCGCCATACAGGTCGTGGTCTTTCCGGCGCCGGTCTCTCCCACCAGCCCCAGGCTCTCTCCCTCCCCGATGCTGAGGTCGATGCCGTTGACCGCCTTTACCGTACCGGATTCGATCAGATAGTGCACGTGCAGGTTTTTAATCTCCAAAACCTGCTCTTTCTTCGTTTCTTTTTCTTCGTTCACAATCGTGTTTCCTCCTGTTACTTCAGCTTGGGATCGAGGGCGTCGCGCAGGCCGTCACCGATGAAGTTAAACGCCAGCACCACTAAAATGATCGCTAGACCGGGGAAAATCGCCAGATACGGATTCGTTTCGAGATATTGGCTGCCGCCCTTTAAGATGCTGCCCCATTCCGGAATGTGCGGCTCTACGCCCAGGCCCAGATAGCTGAGGCTGCTGGTGGACAGCACCGCTACGCCGATGGACAGCGATGCGCGCACGATCATAGGCGCCAGCGAATTGGGGATGATGTGCTGAAACAGTATCTCGTGCTTTCTGCGCCCGCAGGCCCTGGCCGCCTCTACAAATTCCGAGTTGCCGACCACCATAACCTGAGCGCGCATGGTGCGGGCGTATACCGGAATGTTGCTGATGCTCAGCGCGATAATCAAGTTCATGGTACTCGCGCCAAAGGCTGCCACGATGGCGATGGTTAACAGTGTGCTGGGTACGGCGTACAGCACATCCAGCGCACGCATTACCACGTTGTCGGTGCGCTCGCTGTAATAGCCAGCCACAGCGCCCAGCACCCCGCCGATGACGATGGGGATGGCCGTGGAAATCATGCCGATAATTAAAGATATGCGCGAACCGAAAGCGATCCGGGTATAGACGCAGCGGCCGTAAGCATCGGTGCCGAAGGGATATTCCATCGAAGGCTGCAATACGATGGCCGAATAGTCGTTATCGATGGCGTAAGCGTAGTCGAAGGTAAAATAGCTGCACAGGGCCAGCATCAGCAGCACACCCACAATCAGCACACCCATAGCCGCCATGTAGTTGCGGAACATGCGCGAAACCACATCAATCCATCCTACCGTTTTATGGCTTCCTTCGTTGCGGATTTTAGTCAGGATAATCAATCCCAGCAAGAGGGCGAAAATGTTTCCAGATGCAGCGCAGACCAGCGATATCACCGCCGTCAGCTTCAGCCTGCGATAGGAGGTTTCGCCGTGCTTCTGAATCATAACCATGGCAAAGGCGTAAAACACTAGAAAGACAAACAGCAATATCATGCCCACACTAAACAGGTTCGCCACATACTGTTTGAACATATTGATCGTCGACAGAAGTATGATAACTGCATTGGCGATAAAGGCAAAATACGCCATCGTATATTCAATCGGCCGGTATTTCCGGATCAGCTGGAATCCACCGATAGCGGCGAAAATATTGCCGGTGGCAAGCATTAAAATGCAGATATATCCCAGGCTCCGCACCCGCTTCGACAGCTGGTTTTCGCTGAGAATTTCCTTTTTCATCATCGCGGCCACGGCGAAGATAATCGCCGCGCTGACCAGATAGATGAGCGCAAACAGCAGGGTGCCGTTCATGGCGAAGCCGTTTCCTGCGGCGGAAAGCAGCAAAATCAGACCTATGGCCAGGCTGGCGCCCCAGCCGAGATTGATCGAGATCAGCTCGCTGAAGGCTGCCAGCTTCCTTTTTTTCGTTTTTTTCTCGTATAACTGCTGATTTTGATTCATGAAAGCCACCTCGTCAGTACGACTTCAATTTTGCTTTAATTCGGGGATCGAGGAACGCATACAGGATATCGACAAACAGGTTGGCAAGGCTGACGACAATCGCTACGTAAACCACGCCGGCGATTACCACAGGTGTATCCGGGATAAACTGCTTATCGACAATATAGCTTCCGATTCCGTTGACATTGAATACCTTTTCCGTTACAGCCGCACCGCCCAGCATGGACCCGAACTGAATACCGATGACGGTAACGATGGGGATCATGGCGTTGCCCAGCGCGTGGCGGAAGATGACCTTGGATTTCGGCAGGCCCTTTGCTCTGGCCGTTACGATGTAATCCGACTTGATGATTTCCAGCATGGACGAGCGCGTCATCCTCGCTGTGGAGGCTGCCAGGCCTGTGCCCAAAACGATGCTGGGCATGATAAATGAGGTCCAGCTGCCCGCTACAAAGGTGGCCGGCAGCAGCTGCACCTTGATGGACAGATTTAAGATCAGCAGCAATCCGAACCAGAAACCGGGGATGGACAGCCCCAGCAGGGCGATCAGCATAATCACGTAATCCAGCGCCGAATAGGGCTTCAGCGCGGAAATGATTCCAGAAGGGATGGCGATGGCTACCGCTAAAATCAGCGTCATTATCGTCAGTTCCAGCGTAATGGGGAAGCGATTCATCAGAGAGGTAAATACATCCTCTCCGCCGATAAAGCTCTGCCCCAGGTCAAAGGTAATAAGCCCCTTAAATTCCTCTAACAGCTGCACAAAATAGGGTTGATCCAACCCATAAGCTACGCGAAACTGCTCTACCTGGTCTGGCGTCGCCATATCGCCCAGCACGTTGACCGCCGCATCCATGGGGGATATGTAGAGAATCGTAAACACCAGGAAGGTAACTCCGAACACCACAAACAGCATCATCAAAACGCGGTCAAAAATGTACTTGATATAGGAATTGGACAAAATCAGAAGCAGGAGAAATGCAGGAAAGCCCAGGACGATAAACGCCCCCATGCCGCCGTTTGTGGAAAGCAACTCGTCGACCACGCTGTAAAAGCTCAGCTCCCGCAGCTGCGGATGCTCCCTGCGCATGCGGTATTCCACCATTTCCTTCATGCGGACTGTAAAAATCCGATCCTCTTCTTTTTTCATCTCCGCACTGTTTTTGTTCTTGTTAAAAAACGTATATTTCTTTTCCACCTGCTGGCGGATTTCTTCCTGCAGCCGCTTCGCCGTTCCATCCGCTGTCAGCGACTGGCGGATCGCATCTGCCTGCAAATGATACCCGTCGTTTTTCCTCCGGCTGAAATAAATCGCCAGGGCCGGAAGAAAAAACAGGCAGCCCAACAGCAGTACGAGATAGCGGTTGACCGGATGTCCATATATTTTTTGAAAGCTCTTTCTTACTATATTCAGCATATTTCCAGGCTCCCTTCTGCGCCCCTTGCGCTTTAGCCTCTCTTATATACGCTCCGGCCTCCCACAAGGGTTTCTTCGATTTGGATATCCTTAATGCTGTGGACATCCGCGGCGAAAATATCCTGGGAAAGCACCGTCATGTCGGCCAGCTTGCCGCATTCCAGCGAGCCCTTGCTGTCCTCCTCATACGATGCGTAAGCGCCCTCCGTAGTAAACAGCCGCACCGCTTCCTCCACCGACAGGCGTTCTTCGGGAATCCAGCCGTTTTCCGGACCTCCCGTCAGCTTTTCGCGGGTGACCGCATACTGGATATTCTGTAAAACATCGAAAGGCTCTACTGGCGCGGATGCGCTTCCCGAAACGTGAACCCCTGCATCGGCCATGGATTTCCATGCGTAGAGCTTTTTATCCTGCGGATGGCTGACCACGCTTTCCACAAAATCCATATCCGAGCCCGCAAAGACAGGCTGAACGAAGGCCTGAATATTTTCCTCCGCCATCCGGGCAATCGCCTTTTCGCTGGCGATCTGCACGTACAGCACTCCGTTTCTGCGGGTCGCCCTGTGAATCTGATTGCTCCTGCTGATCGCTTCTACCGCCATTTCCAGCGCCCGGTCGCCGATGGTGTGCACCGTAACGTCCAGGCCGTTTTTGCGGCAGTAACTTACCAGCTCTGTCAGTTCTTCCGTTGTAAAGTAGGTGACGCCGCACTCATCCTCTGTCCCTGCGTAGGGCTCTGTCACAGCTGCCGTTTTTCCGCCCAGAGACCCATCCATTACGATTTTTACGGGGCCGATTTTGAAAAAGCTGTCGCCGTTGCCGGTGCGGTAGCCGTCGGCCACATACTGCTTCAGCTCATCTCCTCCGAAACTGCAAAGCGAATAGACGCGGACGTCCAGCTTTCCTTCCGCCGCCAATTCCCTGTAAGCGTCTAACATCTCATAGCGGCTGACTGTGGGCAGCGTCGTCAGGTCGTCGGAGTGGATGCTGGTAATTCCGCAGGCGTTCAGCTTCTGCGCCGCATAGGAGATCAGCTCTTTCAGCTCTTTTTTCTGGAATTTGGGAATGGCCTGCAAAAACAGACGGGCCGCATTTTCCATCAATACGCCGGTATCCTTATGAATATCGTCCATCAACGGCTGTGCCTGGGGCAGCTGGCAGATCAGTTCCAGCGCCTTGCTGTTGACTGCGCAGACGTGGCCGCAGACCCGCAGGAAGGCGATGGGGATTTCCGTGGAAATCGCATCCAAATCCTGCTTTGTCAGATAGTCCGGACGGTCGAATTTGTGATGGTTCCAGCCGCGGCCGACGATCCATTTTCCTCCGTCGAAGCTCCGGCCTTCCATAAATTCCTCCGCGCGCTGTTTTACCTCCGAAATCGAGGTACAGCTGTGCAGCTTAACGCAGTTTTCATACCACGCATAGGTCAGTGTATGTATGTGCGAATCTGTAAACCCGGGAAGAACGCATTTCCCCTGGAGGTCTACCCTGTTCGTACATTCCATCCGTTCCGCTTCTTCGTCTGTGCCTATGAACGCGATTTTGCCATCTTTAATTCCGATGGCAGCAGCCACCGTATTTTGGCTGTCCATCGTATGTATAATCCCGTTGTACATCAACAGATCCATCTTTTCTCTCCTTCCCGAACCAACTAACGATCCACTTCTTCCGTATAGGGCAGCTTTTCTTTTCCAGTCATCCGCTCGATGTCGATGCGGAACACCTTTACTGCCTTATCCAGGCGGCGGGCATCGTCTCTGGCTACCGGCAGCTGCGCCGGCATGTATTTTGCCATCAGCTCTACCAGAGCGTTTTCTTTTTCCTCCGCATCGGTTACCAGACGGGCCTTTCCGAAAACGACCACGCTGGAAAAGTGCGAGTATTTTCCGGCATCCACAAATACCTTCAAGTCCCCTGTCATGCAGAGAGAAACGTCGGGCCTGGCTTCCATATTTTCTACTTTGTGCCCCTTCACCGCGGTGTGAAAATAGAGCGCCTTGTTATAATATACGCAGGATACAGGAACCGCATAGGGGGTTCCATCCTCGCAGACCGTCGCCAAGATAGCGCAGGTGGAGCGCTGCATCAGCGCTTCCATCCGCTCCTGTTCCATCGCCCGGTCTTTTCGTCTCATGGGCTTTTCAATCATAATTTCCTCCGGCTTTGTCTGTTGTCGTCGAAAATAGCGGCTTTGCGCCTCAGCGGCACATGTCGATGATGATCTGCGTAAACAGCTGTGCACTGACCATCAGCTCTTCGATTACGGCAAACTCATCAGCGGCATGGCCCCTTACATCCGTATACGGGTAGCAGGCGCCAAAGGCTACGGCGTTTTCAATTCCGTGCACATAGGTGCCTCCGCCCATGGCCCAGCATTCGCCCTTCATTCCCGTATATTCCTCATATGCTCTCAAAAGCGTCTGGATAAAGGGCAGATCCTCAGGAACGTAATGCGGAGCTACCATCTTTGTGGTTTCCAGGTGCAGATCGCACTCAGAAAGCCAACGGTCAGCTACTTCCGAAGTGTTTTCTTCGTTGGAGCAAACAGGGCAGCGGCAGTCGATGCTACCCGAAAGCTGTGCAGCGTCGTAGCGCAGGATATCGAAGCTGCAGGTCAGCGGCCCGGATACCTTATCTTCCATCTGAATGCCCAGCGCTTTTCCGAAGTAATCGCCGTGGGGAAACAGCCTTGCGAGAGAGCAAATTCTCTGCTTTCCTTCGCTTTCTGCCAGCGGAAGCGCTGCTAACATCGCCAGTATCGCAGTATTGGCATTGTTGCCGGCAGCAGGGTCGCAGGCGTGGGCGCTGGCACCAGTTACGGTCAGACGTACGAAATCGCCTTCCTGAACCACCGTGAGCTCCACCTTCATATCCGCAGCCATTTCCCGGCAGATGCGTTCGATTTCTTCAACCGCCATCCCTTCGATCAGCGCCTCGGCCTTCTGCGCCACGATGTTCATTGTGTGTCCGCCTTCGATGCGAACGACTCTGGGCAGGGCGCCGTTATCTTTATATTGTGAGGTAAATGTCCCCTGAAACCGGCCTTTTTCTATGTTATAAACCGGATAGGCAGCATCGGGAGAAAAGGAATACGGCGGCGGGCATTCCCGCTCAAAGTAGTACGGCAGATCGCCGGAGCCGCTTTCCTCGTCCGTCCCTAAAATTACCCGGACGTTTTTCGAAAGTTCGATGCCTAAATCCTTTACCGCCTTAAGTGCGTAAAGTGCGGCGACTGCGGGCCCCTTATCGTCAGCTACGCCGCGGCCAAAGATTTTGCCGTCGCGAATATCCGGCTCGTAGGGAGGCGTCGTCCATCCAGTGCCTTCGTGCACTACATCCAGGTGTGCGAAAATGCCCAGCTCCGTGGGTTTATCGTTTAGATTGACGGTCAATACATAATTATCGAAGTTTTTCGTCGATAGTCCCAGCCTGTGCGCCAACTGTTCGGTATGTTCTACCACCTGTGCCAGCTCCCGCCCGAAGGGCATTCCCGGCTCCGGCTCTCCTTTTACACTGCGCATGGCAACGATATCAATGATATCCGCCAGCATCGCCTCTTTCTGCTCTTCAAAATACGCTTTGATCCTGTCCTTTATCGTCGCTTCCATAAGTGCACTATCTCCTTTTTTACTCCAAGTTGTACGCCGGACGCCGCACTCGCTGCAGCTGCCATACATTTACTAATGTTAAATATACTTTTCCTTAATTTTAAGATATCGTCACAAAAAGTCAAGAGAAATCAAACATTTTTTAAAATTTTCTATCATTTCTGCGCATATGGTTGACTTTATTAAAAATATCTTTTACTATTAGTACAATTACTATAGCATTCAATGCGTGTGGCCATGCCCGATAATCATGGCTCTGCGCACTGGAAAGGAGTTCCCCGCACTTGTCTACCAACAAATCAGGACCGGCCCCTTCTTCGACCAAAATTATCGCTTCCGTGGCAAAAGCTGTAGACGTTTTAAATCTGATCGCCCAATCGGAAGATGGGCTCAGCGTTACAGAAATCAGCACAGCGCTCCACACAGGCGTCAGCGCCACATATCATCTACTGAACACTTTGAAGCAGGACCGCATTATAGAACAGGATAAACGAACGAAAAAATACCGCATCGGCTTTGCCATGTTCCGCATCTGCAACATGGCCCGCCATCAGAATCTGCTCGGAGAGCTGACCAACAGCTATCTGGAGCGGCTGCAGCAGCAGGTAGATGAAACCAGCAATCTCTCCATGCTGGAGGGCAATGAGATCGTCTGCTGCGCCCAGTCGGAAAGCTCACACCAGCTGCGGATGTCCTCCAAACTGGGAGCCCGGTCTCTTTTTTATTACACAGCCAGTGGAAAAGCTCTGGTCGCTTATCTGCCAAAAGGGCAGCGCGACAAAATATTAAAAGAGACCCGGTTCGAACAATTTACGATCAACACCATATGCAGCATCGAATCCATGCTCCAGGAGTTCGACGTTATCCGCAAGCGCGGCTATAGCCTGGATAACGAAGAACGGGAAGAGGGCATCATCTGCATCGCTGCCCCTTTGTTCGATTCGTTCGGTGATGCCATCGCATCCGTCTGCGTTTCGGGCCCCAGCTACCGGCTGCGCGACAAGGGCCTGCACAACATCGGCCAAACCGTAAAAAACATTGCCGACGAACTATCTGTTAAGCTGGGCTACCAGTCTGAGGCATAACGTCAATAAATAAATCACCCATTTAAAAATTCTTTGAACAATTTTTAAATGGGTGAATCTTTTTGATGTTTCGCGTATCTATATATGATGAGAAACAAAAAGTGCGGACGCTTGCGGCATCCGCGCTTTTCATTTAGGGCTGTTTGTCCTGTTTTTTATTCTATCTCATATGTTGCCCATAACGGTGATGGTTTCTCCATACTGCCTGCACACGGAAAAACTGTCCCTCTCAAAAGAAACTACATCCATGTCCTTATAGTGCTCCTGCCCTGTAATTTGCATCAGGGACATAAAATACAACCGTTCGCAGGATTTGGCCCATTCCGCCTTTGGGTCGTAAAACTGCAGCTCCGAAAATCCGAATGGTTCCAGCCCGCAGGTTTCTATCGTCAGTTCTCCATCCCTTGCCCGCGAGGAATAAATCAGCACCCAGAGCATAACCGGAAAGTAATTGGCATTTTCCTTTTCCCGTTTCATCACCGCCATGTGCTTCAGGTACTGCTTTTTACTGAGGAGTATCCCTGCATGGTTATATAAAAAGCCAATTGCGCCTTCTGCCTTCATCAATACACCGCACAGCCGGCTGATTAACAGGCAAACCTCTCTTTTCTGTTTCAGCGCCTTTCCGCCACCTTTTTGGACGATCAGAAAAAAAGAGCGCTGCCCCTTCAGAGTGTTTTCCTCTTCTACAGACAAGCCTCGATTGTATTTCAGCAGCTCAGGAATATTGGCTTCTGCTTTCGGAAGTGGAAATGGCATATACGAGCACCAGAATTCCAGCCCCTGCATTTGCAGAATAAAATGCGTGGCTGTTTTATGGCTGTTGTCCACCTGTATGTGAGCCTCTGCCCCAAATCCCTCCCGGAGCATCGTTTCTAACTCTGCTGTCTGCGCATAAACCCTGTCAAATAAAAGGCTTACCATCGTATCGGCCACCGGACTTTTATGTTTTTCTTGTACCTGATTTTCTCTGTTCTCTTTCTGCTCTTTCTCCTGCTGCAACCGATCCCAAACTCCCATGCTATCGTACTCCTTCTGTGTTGATCTTTTATATAATCTGCATCCGCAAAAGCCCTTGCGCCGATGGCGAAGGGCCTGTCAAATCCGGGCAGCGCGCTGCCCTGCTATGCGTAAACGTTAATATCCGCCGCTTTCGGCCACTGTGGCATCCGGTTCCATGCGGTGTAGGCTTCTTCTGCCTGGAGCCGGCAAAACCCCTGCGCTTCGGAAGGCGGCTGTTCTCCGGCTGAAGGCGGATACGGCGGCTGTATTTCCTCTGGCGGTCTGCATTCTTCTGAGAAATCGTTTTGCTGTTTCCAGTCTTCCCACAGATCGTATGGCGTCCGAATCCACTCCCGCTGTATCCACCGCTTTTTGTACCCGCCGGTGCGGATATATTCGTCTGTGCTCTTGGCAAGCATATTGCAGCGGCGGTTTTCCAGCGCCAGCATCGTAATCTTCTTGTCATCGCCCATGCCAGAGCCGCCTACAGCCTTGACTGTGGCCAGGGACGAGCCCAGACGCGACAGCTTCAGCCGCTGCGCATCTTCCTTTGTCCTGCACCGTTTCAGCGCCCGCTCATAGGCTTTTTGCTCCTGCTCGATGGCATTGAAGCGCTCGTATGCCATGATATCAGTCTGGCGAAGATATCGTTTTTCTTCGCTTGTCAGCGTCTTTCCAGCAAAGGCTTTCCATCGAATGGACTGCTTTTTATATTCCTCATCGCTCTTTTCTTTCATCTGTAAAAAAGCGTCTATGCCGGTATCCGGTTGTTCTTTCGCATCGGCGGCCGGCTGATTTTGAGTATTGGCTGTCTGCTGCTTTGGCTCGTTAGCAGCTGGCTGCTTCTGCGTGCTGGTCACCTGTTGTTCGAAAACCTCAGAGGTCTGCGCCGGCGCATTGCCGCTTTTCTTCTTTGTATTCCATTGATTCTGCATGCGCAAAGCCTGTGCAGAGGTATAAGCCGAACCTGCGGCGAAAATTTCCATCGCGCTTCCTCCTTTTCCAGTTCTTTTCTAACACCCTATATATTTAATATTCGGCTAAAATGAAAAATAGTTAAGGTAAGGCAAGAGCGAACGGCCCTTCCGGAACAGGGGAAAACTATTTTTGTTTGATGTACTATGATAATATACTTACTAAGGCAGCCGGCACGATGGGTTATGGCCATCCGATCCGGTGAATAACATTATCGATTTGTGCAGGAGGCATATTTTTCAATATGCCTCCTGCTATTTTATTTTTTGTTTCCGGCAGGGGGCGAACCGCTACCGGTTATGCGTGTTTATTGCAGCTTATCGTCCAAATTCATCAGGATTGCCGCTACTTCTGCACGGGTGGCAGTTCCCTGAGGACGGAACGAGCCGTCCGGCTTGCCGCTGATGATACCAGCACGCTGCATGTAAGAAACCGCTTCCTTTGCCCATGGGCTTATGCTTGCACCATCTGTAAATTCCTTGCTGTCGTTTACAGACTGCAACTTGATGTTCTTCGCCTGCAGATACTGATAAATGATCACTGCCATCTGCTCTCTTGTTACCGGCCGTTCCGGAGCAAAGCTCCCTTTCGATACACCGTTGACGATGCCCTCCTCTGCTGCCCAGGCCACAAATCCGGCATAGTACATATTGGCGGATACATCGGTAAATTGATCGGATGGGCTGCCGGTTTCACCAGCAAAATGCCCTAAAACTGTTACGAACATGCCGCGAGTCATGGTTTTGTCAGGCGAGAACTGCGTCTTGGAGGTTCCGGAAAACCATTCTTTATCGTATGCTCTCTGCACGGCACCACAATACCATGCGTCCGCTTTTACGTCGCTGAAAATTCCAGAAACATCTCCTTTTGTGCCGTCGGTAGCAGGCGGTGTTACCGGAGGATCTACCGGTGCCTGCGTGCCGCCCGAGCTGCTTCCGCCACCGGAACCCGAACCTCCGCCAGAGCCGCTTCCACCGCCAGAACTACCACTTGTACTAGTCGTCAGTGTTACACTATCTGACAGGCCGGTAATTTGATCGACATCAAATTCCGCAGAAACCACAGCTGTTTTCTGATTTTCTACTGTAAGCGTTGCCTGGCTTACTTTGGATGGCGCCGTGATCTGGACATTGCCCAGCGTAATGGCTTCTCCCTCCAGCATATCCTCGCTGCCTACAATATAGATAAATACCTGCTGCTTTGCCTTGTCATAATGGCATTCTTTCAGCACTGCCCGATTTTTTACAACATCGGACCACTCCATCGAAACCCCGGTTACACCGGCATCCGATACGCGGAAAGCTGTCTGCAATGCGATTGTCGTCTCGCCTTCGCCATTTAACTTCAGCTGTACCTGCGCTTTTTTGCCCGAATCGTCTTTCGTAAAGACAGAAGCATTTGCTGTCGTTCGCGTCATATCCTGCAGCTGGTCGGAATCTGCAGAAATGGAGGCCATATACACAGCTCTGCCCGATAGCGAAAGAGTGCTTACCGCAGGGGCATCAGCTTTTGCTGTGAGCTCTGCCTGATAACTGCGCAATTCGGCACGGCGTGCAGCTGCTGACCGCATGCCTGTTACCAAACCAGTTGCAGGACCTTCCTCTTCTACAATGCCTTCATCTCCGTCGGTCTGTTCCGGTTCGTTTTTACCGCCGTCTTGCAGATTGCCCTCTGGCTGGCTGTCCGACTGGCCGTTTTCTAGCTGATCGCTCTCGTTTGCGCCACCTTCCGGCTCAGTCTTTTCTGTTTCGGTTCCTTCGTCTCCTTCGGTATTGCTGCCTTCCGTTTCTTCGCCCTCAGTCTTGTCAGTTGCCGTATCGTCGCCTGCGGTTTCGTCGTCCGATACTGCATTATCTTCTGTATTGTCGCTCTCTTCCAGCTGTGCTTCCTCTGGCTGTGTTTCTGTCGGCTTTTGCGCGGGTAGGTCGCTTTCGATCTTCAATGGCGGCAGGGTTTCCGGCACATCCACATACAGCGTGTTGCTAACCATGCGCTGCCCCTCCATCGTCAGGGCATTGTCTACGCGATACAGCTCTGCCATGATCTTTCCGGCAGGGATCGCATCTGCATCTTCAATCCAGCAGATCCACGTGCCGTCAGACACGTCTCCCAGATCTCCGCGCTCTGGTACATTGGCCAGAATAATCTGATCAACTTCTAAGATCTTCCCATCTTCGTCCTTTAACAGCACTACATTATAAGAGGGGCTTCCCTTGTATTCGCCGGTCATTACCACAGAGCCTGCGGGGATTTTCGCACCAGTATCCTTATCGTAAACAAAATCCTCAGACAGCTGGCCGATGCCCGCTTCCCACAGTTCTACATTGTCGCTGGTGGGGCCTAAAATATTAACGTCGTCTACGGTAATTTCAGCCGTATCCAAGGCTACCTTTACATAAGCAGCATCGTAGATGTACATGCAGTCGTCGCCCTGCCGGTTAAAGTATACCGTCTGCGCCGCTTCTCCGCCGTCGAAGCTTCCCTTCTTTACCTCTGTCCACTGCTGTCCGTCTTCGCTGACAGAAATCGTAAATCCGGCGGCTTCTCCCTTGTATTTCAGCGCTGTGACCTTCTCTTTATTGCCCAGGGCAATCGTCCACTCAGCGTTTCCATTTTCGGCGTGGCCGGTGTAGCTTTCGCTGCTTCCGTCGATCATGCGGGTGGCTGCCGATATCACAGTATCTTCGCAGTAGCCGCTGTCCTCATCGGCGGCAATCTGCTGGTCGTCGTCCGATACCATGTTTGTTGCAATCGTCCAGCGGCTGCGGTCGATGCTGTTGTCGTGCATCACCTTCACTGGCGCAAGCTCGCAGACCGGCGTGGCGTTAAGTAGTTTGTCGTAAGCGATGACTTCATAAGAATATACCTGGTTATTTCCAGTGGTAATCACATCGGCGTACGAAGTTTTATCTGCTGTAACAAAAGCCACCGGGCGGCCGTTGCGGATAATCTCATAGCCCAGCATCGCGTCTTCCTCTCCGGTGTTGCTAAGAGAAATTTCCACGGTATTCGAGCCCTTTTCATACGAAAGCTGTGCGGATACCTCTGTACCTTCTGCCATAGCTGCACCGCCGCTTAGGCGATACTCTCTGGCCTCCGGATTGAGGTACTGAATTTTATGCGTCTCTTCCGGGAACTGCTCTGCATACGCCCTTGTCGCTTCGTTTGCCGTCAGCCCCCAGGCTTCGAAGAACGGCAGCAAATTCTTCTCTGCCGCCGCGCAAGACAGCCGGATCAGCGAGTCGGAACCGCTTCCACCAGCCAGGCTCAATCCGCCTGGTGCGGACGCCGTATTTCTGGAGTAGCTATCCACCCGGGCAAAGAACAGATTTTTCTTCTGTTCGCCCATATCATCGAACATTTTAAAATCGTAATACGAATCGTAGAACATGTGCAGCTGATAGTACATCGCCAGCGATGTCATTACGCTGCCCGACGCTCCGGTAGTTTCCGAAGTTACGGTGCGGTAAACGCTCTCGTAGTTGCTTCTGGGATTCTGCGTTGCCAAAATAGAGAAGTAGTTATTGGTTACTTCTGCAACCGCATATTTCCCGTTGTTGATGACGTGGCCTATTTCGTGAGCGATGCCCCAGCCGGTTAGGCGACCGCTCTGATGCTTTCCGTTTTCGTCAGCAACGACAGGTGTAATTGAAAACAGTCCCGGCACGCTTCCGTATTCGATACCGATATGCTTTCCGCCGGCGTACATAAAGGCACCCGTAAACATGGTATGGTAACGGATGTTTAACCGCTGTCTGGGATAGCGGTCGGTGCTGTTTGCCGCTGCCGATTTGTTATAGCCCTTGTGTTGATAGAACAGATCCACCTGCTGTTCCATCGCAGCAATGGCCTGCTCTAACCGTTCGGCTCCGCCAGCTTCGATACTTTTCCACACCTGGTCTGCCGGAACAGAGTACATCATGTTGTCCATAACAATTTCCGTATAGTTGGCAATACAGGTAATCTGATACTCTTCCTCGTGCCCTGCTTTCTCGTGGGTCGTCTGCAGCGCTTCCACGTGGGCTTTCAGCTTGGCTGTATATGCCTCGATGGCATCTGTCCGCTCCTGGCCGGTCTTTCCTGCCACATTGAGCACAGGGATGTCGATGCCGCCGCTTACCCGCACAGAATAGATGGGATTTTCGTTGAGCGCTCCTCCCCAGGCTACATACAGCGAACCGCCCTGTTCCTGGTTGGCTGCTGTAGAAATTGCCGGAATGGTAATTACATTGCGGCCCACCAAAAGCTGGCCGAGATCCTTCTGCCACAGGCTGGCCTCTCCATGGGTCTGCGTAGCCACCAGCCGTAAGTCGGTTTTTGTACCCTCTGCCTGGGTGGGACTTCCTACGTAGACGATAATCTCCTCATTGGATTCCACCGCCTTGCCCAGCGGCTGATAATTGCTCAAGCTCATGGCAAAATCCGTGTGGCCGTCTGCTTTGGGTGTAATGGATGTATCTACCTGAACGATATTGGCTAGCGCCGATGTCGCAAGCAGTTCTCTGGCATAATCCAGCTCTTTTTGCAGAACCTCTTTGTCGGGATGGTATTCGCCGCTGACCGGATCTACCGTATCCAGGCGTACCTGCAGCGCATCAATATCTTCTGCTTTTACGCTTTCTAAAAGCTGCAAATGCATAGAATCCTCGTACAGCGCATCAATTTTGTTTGCCAGATCGTCGTAATAGTAGAACTTCATTTCCGAAATGGTAATGGGCGCTGTATTGAATGTTCTTACACATAGCTGGAAGGTGTCCGATGTTACCGGCTCTTTCGCCGTTGCTACATAGTAGATGTTATTATTGACATCGCGTTTCTGCGAAAGCGAACAATCCACTTTCACCATTGTCCCGTTTTCATCTTTATAGCGCAGTTTTGCTCCGTAATAGCTGATCGACTGGCTGCCGCTGGGCGCAAAGCGAATTGTATCAATGGTATACGCCTGATCCATAGTAACAATGGGATTTGCGTGATTGGAATACGCTACGCCAGTATCCCAGTCATTTACTGTCGTGTAAGTAGCCTGGTCGTCGTCTACTACTGCATTTTCTCCACCAGTAACGATGCTTTTGGTAGAATTTTCCACACTTTTTACATGTGCCGTAGTTTTTCCGGTCCCGTTCGACGTGTTAATCAGCTTATACTTCGGCATTACCACCGCTACGGCGGCTGTCGGCACAGCAGCATTGACCGTAGAGGGACCGCTGCTTCCCAGCGCGTTGTGGCCCACCACGTACACCTCGTAGGTAACGCCGGCTTTCAATCCTGTAATCGTGTAGCTCTGCGCGGTAATATTGCGTATTTCGGTATAGGTCTCTGCACCTTTTTCGCGGTAAAACAGGCTGTAATACTGCGTGTCGCGCATATCGCGCCAGGTAACGTGCACAGCCTCGGTCTGCCCTGTAGCCTTTACGTATTCCGGTGTTGGCGGAACGCTGTCCGGCTGCAATTCGATGGTCTTCTGCGCAGAATACGGGCTCTTCCAGCTGCCGTTGACCGACCGGACCCGCACGGTGTAGGGCACAAAGCTCGCAAGCTTTCCGCTGCCCAGGCTGCTGACCACCAGGGTGGTATCCTTTGTGGAAAGCACGATTTCCTTTCCGCCGGAACTGACTGAGACTTCATAGCCTGTCACATTAACCTGCGGCGTCCAGCTGACTGCAAACGAGGGGTCTTGCCCTGCGCTCTTCTGCGTTACCGCCGTAATCTCCGGGATGTTGAGGTCTGGCTCTGGAATGCGGTTTTCCATACCGTTGACAAATTCCACCTGTGCAATGTCCACCAAATTGGTGCTTGCACCGGTAATGCGGATCGAAATTTTCTTAATCGCAATCTGCTGGCCCAGCTGAATGACTACCGTGCCATCGCTTTCCACAACAGCCCGGCTGCTGTTCCTGCCCAGCGCAAAGCTGCGGACGCTGTCTGCCGTCTCTCCGATTTTAAACTCATAGGTATTTCCGTCTTCTGCTTCTACTGCAACCGTTCCCCGTTCAATGCGGTTTGCGGAATTCACCGGCGGCCGGATAACGATACCGTCCACCACAGCTGGCTGAGACTCTTCTCCACCGTCCACGGAAAGCGTCAGTTCCACGGGATTGGTTTCGGAAATCGCGCCAGCTACGGGCGCAAACTGTACAAAGCTGTTGTTGTCCTCCTTCAGTGAGGCCAGTTCACCGCTGTTGATTTGTGTTCCCTGTGCGGTATCTACTGAAATCGCCGATTCTGGCAGAATCGTCAGCGGTGTTGCCAGCACATTTTTACCGTAGTTCAGCGTTACATAGGTCAAGTCGCCGATATCGACGTTTCCGTCGTTGTTGAGATCGTATTTTTTATCGGTACTTCCGCTTTCGATTGCCCCCATAACCGCTTTGGCATCGGTCTCGTTGATCGTACCGTTGCCATCTACATCGCCGACGGCCATAATCCCGTGCTGTGGATCTTTGTTGCCAAGGCTTGCGTTTTTCTGCTGATTATTATTCAGCTCTATCTTCGTCGTTACGCCCTTCGCTATGCTGATCTCCTGCGTATAGGTAATATACCCGTCCGACTCTATTTTCAGCGTGTATTTTCCCTCTGCAATTCCGCTCATGGTTCCGGCAGCCAGCGTCCCTTCGCTGTTTGCCCGGATCGTCATTTCCGCTGGAGTTCCTTCCCCGCTGGCAGGATTCAGCGAAATATGAAATTCCTCTTGCTTTACGGGCATGTTCAAATAAACGCTGATTCCCAGATTTCCTAAAGCTGTACTGTCCGCAGTTTCTGCACCGAACACCGGCAGAGCAGCCATAGGCTGCGCTGCTACCGATGCCGCCAAAATGATGGAACAGACTTTTTTCGACGGCGTCAATTTTCGTTTCATAAAAACTCCTTTTCCCTGCACATATTGCAACAAAATGAAGCAGTCCCACTCTGCCAATCCAAAGCGCGTGTACAAATGTGCTCGTTTCTGATTTTTCTTTCTCCATATTATACATTATTTTCCCTGCTATGCACAACTATTATTGCAGAAACAAGCATCTATTTTATATTGAAATTTGACCCTGTACAGAGGGTATGCTATAATTTGTTTAGTTTTAATACAGGAGGTTTTTTCATGGATCGATCCATCTTACAGCAGGTGTGCGAGGCGGAGGCGCTTCTTTCTGCTTCGCAGCTGTGCAACGCCGAAGAGGCTCAGATTGCAGCGCTTCGCGAAAAGCTGACGCACAGGCGTCTGACCGTCTCTGTCATCGGGCAGTTTAAGCGCGGCAAAAGCACGTTAGTCAACGCGCTTCTTGGGCAGGAACTTCTTCCTACCGGAATTATTCCTGTTACTGCCGCGGTTACGCTGATTCAATACGGCGAGCCGGCGGCCTCTGTTCATTTTAAAAATGGGAAGATCCAGCCGGTCAGCTCCAGCGAACTTTCCGACTACATCAGTGAGCAGACCAATCCCGATAATCAGCTTGGCATTTCGCACGTAACACTCTCTGCGCTTTCCCCATTTTTGAAAGATGGACTGACCTTTGTGGACACGCCCGGCGTAGGCTCTATCCATAAACACAATTCCGAAGCCGCTTATGCCTTTGTTCGCGAAAGCGACGCCGTTATCTTTCTTCTCTCGGTAGACAGCCCAATCAATGAAATTGAAATTGATTTCTTGCGCAGCGCTAAGGAATACGCTGGAAAATTCTATTTCGCTGTCAATAAAATTGATGTTGTCTCCGAAGCGGAACTCGCCTCGTATCTGGACTATTGCCGAAAGCTTCTGTGTTCGCTGATGGAGGTCGACAGTGTTATGCTGTTTCCGCTCAGCGCCCGCACAGGTGACGGGCTGGCTCCCCTGCGCCAGGCAATTTCTGTGGACTGTGCGGCAGCCGTCCTTCCAATTTTAGAAGAATCCAGCCGCAGAAAGCTGAAAAACATCGCTTCTGATTGCCTCGGGCAGTTAGATCTGTATTGGAAGGCCCTGAATATGCCTATCAGCCGCTTTCACAACCGCTTTGCCAAAATGGAAACTGAATTCCGCCAGCTGCAAGAGCGCGGCATGGAAGATGCCGCCCGGTGGAAAGCGCAGAGCCAGCAGCTGCTTCAGACATTTGCCCAACAGTTGCAAGAGCAGTCCGAACGCTGGGATTTCGACGACGAGGAGCTTCTGCGCATGCAGCTTTCCCGCATCTACGACCGCCAGCTGACCGCTGCGGAAACGCTGGTTCACTCGGTTTGTGAGCAGCTGACACTGCGCGAAAACGAGTTGAAGCAGCAGCTGTCGACTTCCGTTACCGATCTCTTTGGCATGGAATACCATTACCATCTGACACAGCTGACCATGGCGACGGAAGAAATGCCTTCGGACAACCACCAGCAGCGGGTGGAGAATTTCCTCAACCACCAGCTGCCGCAGGCTTTGGACTGCAAAACTTCTGCCATCGCAGCCGTTCTCGAAAACCTCCAGTCGCTTCTTTATGAAGAGCTGACGCAGCTTTGCAGCACATTTTCTGAACACACCGAAGCCGTGTGTGGTCAGCTTGCGCAGACGCTCAATACCATCCTTCTTTACCGCGAGGAGGATACCTACACGGTAGCCAAGCGTATCGACGATCTCAATAAGCAAATCCGTCATTTAAAGCAGCTCCGGCAAGAGCTGCAAATCGAACACGAGGAGGAAAAACCATGTTAAAACTGATCAAAAACGCAGACGTTTACGCACCACAGCACCTGGGTACAAAGGATGTTCTGATCGCCGCAGACAAAATCTGCGCCATAGACGATCACATTGAACTTTCCGGCAATGTCCCCGTAGAAACCATCGACGGCAGCGGCAAGCTCCTGATGCCGGGCTTTATCGACAGCCACGAGCACATCATGGGCGGCGGCGGCGAAGGCGGCTTTTCTACCAGAACGCCGGAGGCAACGCTTTCCAACCTCACCCGTTATGGCATTACCACTGTCGTAGGATGCATCGGTACCGACGGCATCGGCCGGGATATGGCCGCGCTTGTGGCAAAAGCCAACGGCCTGCAGGAGGAAGGCATTACCACCTACATTTACAGCGGTTCTTATCAGGTGCCCGTTCATACGCTGACCGGCAGCCTGATGAAGGATATTATGATGATTGATAAAGTCATCGGTGTCGGTGAAATTGCCATGTCCGACCATCGCTCCTCGCAGCCTACGTTTGAAGAGCTTGCCCGCATCGCCTCCGATATCCGCGTTGGCGGAATGCTGTCCGGCAAGGCCGGCATCCTGAACATCCACATCGGCGACAGCCCGCGGTGCATGGACTTGATCGAACGCATCGTAGAGGAGACGGAAATCCCCATCGCTCAATTCCTGCCCACCCATGTCAACCGAAATGCCATGCTGTTTGAAAAGGCCATCGCCTATGCGAAAAAGGGCGGTTACATTGACTTTACCGGCAACGAAGACATTGACTACTGGGAAACCATCTGCGACGAGGTGCGCGTCAGCGCGGGTATTAAGCGCCTGCTAAACGAAGGCGTGGACGACAGCCTGTTTACCATCTCATCCGATGGTCAGGGCAGCCTGCCCATGTTCAACGAAAAGCAGGAATACATCGGCATTGGCATCGGCAAGGCCAGCTGCCTTCTGAAAGAGGTGCGGGAATGCGTACAGAGAGAAAATATCCCGCTTGAAATCGCTATCAAAGCCATTACCTCCAATCCAGCAGATGCTTTAAAATTATCCCATAAGGGCCGCATTGCCGCTGGAAAAGATGCGGATTTTTGCCTGCTGAATCCTTCCGACCTGACTGTCGATACTGTAATCGCCAGAGGACGCGTTATGGTTTGCGGCGGCCAGCCCGTTGTCTTTGGCACATTTGAAGAAAGGAAATAGCCGAAAAGCATTATGAGCATCAATGCGATCCGTCAGATGATCAATGATTTTTCCCGCGGCCTCATCAGCGTAGATGCCGCGGGGAATATCAGCATTTTTAACCGCATGGCCCGCGAAATCACGGGCATTGATTTCGACCGCAGCAATACGCATGCGGCCGGAAGCCTGCAGCCGGGCGATATTATTATTGTCGCTGATAACCAGCTGGGAAACGACGATGGCGATTTATCCCACGACGATCTGAAATACCTGAACATTCACGACCCTAACATCCAAAAGGGGGCCGCTTTTGTCTGCGTCGGCGTCTACAATAATAAAAAAATAGAACCTTCTTATAAATATTTATCCATGAGCCAGGCCCCTCAGAAACTGACGCTAAATGTGACTTATCTGGGCTTTCGCATTACTTCACTCATAGATCCCTTTGCCGGTAAAATGACGATTTCTGTCAACGACTGTTCCTTTCATATGAATTATTTCTCTTCGGCGGGGCATATGGTGGCTATCGACGGCAATACCGGGGTAATTAAATTTTTCCAGATGAACGGCTACAGTGTCCGCAAAGAATCCGTCGCCGCTCTGCTGCACGGAGCACACTTTCAAGCCAAAAATGCAGAACAAGACGATCCTACAAATCTAATCGGCCGGCCGCTGGAAGAAATCATAGAGGAAAGCGAGCTGCGCGAGGTTATCTTTCAGATGCTGCGCGGTGAGGGGGGACCGGTCAACGATACGATTTTCGAATTCAATCGCCGTCCTGTTATCTGCTCGCTGTTTCCTCTGCGCCAGGAGGATGGCTCTATTGACGGTGTTTACCTGATGATACAGGATGCTACAAAGATGGAAGCGCTGTTGGAGCGCCGCAACCGCATCTTAGAAGAAATGGAGCGCAAATACTATTTTCCACAGACCGTGGCAAATGCGGCGCTTCCCCACGATGCCTTCCACGGCTTTGTGGGCAGCGGCCCTCTGATACAACAGGTGAAATATCTAGCCTACAAGGCTTCGCAGACCAAGTTCAACGTCATTATCACCGGCGAAAGCGGAACGGGAAAGTCGCAGCTGGCGCGGGAAATCCATTTGCTCAGCCACCGAAGTGGTCCCTTTGTCGAAGTAAACTGCAACGCCATCGCTCCTACATTGTTTGAAAGCGAGCTGTTCGGCTACGTGCCTGGCGCTTTTACCGGCGCTTCCAGCGGAGGCAAGGCTGGCTATTTCGAAACCGCCAACGGAGGTACGATTTTTTTGGATGAAATCGGAGAAATCCCGCTCAGCACGCAGGTAAAGCTGCTGCATGTACTCCAGAACAAAATGATTTACCGCGTAGGTTCGTCCAGATCGCTGAAGGTAGATGTGCGCGTTATTGCCGCCACCAACCGCGATTTGAAAGAAGAAGTGGCGCAGGGAAGGTTTCGTCAGGATTTATACTATCGCATCCACGTATTTCCCATCCATATCCCGCCGCTGCGCGAACGCAAGGTCGATCTCTATCCTCTGATTAACCAGATTCTGCAAAAGCTCTGCCAGGAATACGATGTGGCACTGCGGCAATTTTCCGGCGAAGCTCTGCACAAACTGCTGTCTTACAACTGGCCCGGAAATGTCCGCGAGCTGGAAAATATTATTGAGCGGGCCATTACTTTGTGCGACACGCCGCTGATTTATTCGGAGCATATCGACCTTCCCGTCGAAGTGCCCCAAGCAGCAACGCTCAAAGAGCTTTTAACCCGTGAGGAGGAACGAATCCTTCGGGCTTCCCTTCTGCGCACCAATGGAGACAAGCGCACGGTTATGGAGGAATTGGGGCTTTCCAAATCCGTATTCTACGAGAAATGCAAGCGTTACGATCTCTTATGAGCTTTGTACAGCCATGTGCAGCTACCGTCCAGAAATCTGGAACTGAATTCCGACTTTTTGGACGGCAGTTCTTCTTTTGCCATCTGCTGTCGTTTTCCGTCTCTCATTTCCCGCGATTTCTTTCCAGAGTTGTCCTCTTTCTTTTTCGAAAAATTTGGCACAACTCTTGCTTATATCTAAAGTTAAACATTGTAAATGGATTACCCTCGCTTGGTCAGGGTAACAAGAGAGGAGCACTCCCCTATGAAATATCCCAAAAAATTATCTGCAAATGCCACGGTTGGTATCGTTTGTCCCAGCTCTGCGATTACGGAAGAAAAGAAAGAAAAATGCCGCGAGGTTCTGGAATCCATGGGCTTTCGCGTTAAAATGGCCGATAATTTGACTACGCCCTATGCCGGATATATGGCAGGTGAGGGCGATATCCGCGCGCAGTGGGTAAATGCCATGTTTGCAGACCCCGAAGTCGATGTGGTTCTCTGCGCCCGTGGCGGCGACGGCAGCAGCCGCATTATGGAATATCTGGATCTGGACATGATTCGTGCCAATCCCAAAATTTTTATCGGCTACAGCGACATTACGAATCTTCACATCGCTTTTAACCAGCAGTGTGACTTCGTTACGTTCCACGGGCCCATGGCTTCCTCCAACATCGTCGACCACTTCGACGAAGAATCCAGACAGAGTCTTCTGCAGGCGCTGACTGCGGAAGAAAGCTATGAATTTCAGAATCCCAAAGGTTTTGAGATCTGCGTCGGCAAAAAAGGGCAGGCCAGCGGCATCCTCGCCGGCGGAAATCTGACTCTCGTTTCCGACTCCATCGGCACTCCCTATGAAATCGATACCGCGGGAAAGATCCTTTTCTTTGAAGAAGTCGGTGGAAACACCAGCCACGTCGAGCGAGATGTCTATCACCTGCGCAATTCCGGGAAATTAGCGCAGTGTGCCGGAATTATTTTGGGTCAGTTTACTAATTGTGTTAATCCTTGGGAACCTTCCTACACGGAGGTGGATTGTTTTCTGGATGCCCTGAAGGGCCTGGATATCCCTCTGCTTTACAATGTGCAGTCCGGCCACGATTTTCCTATGATGACGCTCCCTATGGGCGCCCACTGCACCATTGATACAGAGCAGCGCAGCATTTCCTTTGCCGCGCCGCAGCGCTAACCGTTTCAACAGCAAATATATTTTATGAAGGGAATGTACAACATGATAAGAGAAGTAAAAGATAACACTCTGTATTTTGACGGCTGCAGTACCGTCGAGCTTGCAAAGAAGTACGGCACCCCGCTCTACGTGTTCTCAGAAACCGCCATTCACCGCGAGTTTGAAGAGCTGAACGCCACCTTTGTTTCGAAGTATCCGAACACCCGCGTGGCCTATGCGTCGAAGGCGTTCTGCACCGTTGCCATGTACCGGCTGTGCCAGGCAAACAATGCCTGCATCGACGTCGTTTCGGGCGGCGAGCTCTATACTGCCATGCAGGCCGGCTACCCCGCGGAAAAAATCGAATTTAACGGCAACAATAAGCAACCGGAAGAAATCGCCATGGCGCTGGATTACGGCATCGGCCGGTTCATCGTCGACGGACTTCAGGAGCTGACGCTTTTAGAAGCGATGTGCGCAGAGCGGGGAAAGACCGCCAACGTCCTGTTCCGCATTACTCCGGGCGTAAAGTCCGACTCCCACGATTATATCGTTACTGGCAAGAAGGATTCTAAATTTGGAATTCCCTTGGACGACGACGTTATCTACCCGCAGGTAAAACAGGCCATTGATGCTGCACATATCAATTTTATGGGCTTCCATTTCCACGTAGGTTCGCAGCTGTTTGACAACGGCTCACATCTGCAGGCACTGGATATTATGTTAAATGTAGTAAAGACGGTAAAAGAACGGTTTCATTATGACGTTACTGAATTAAACCTGGGTGGTGGCTTTGGCGCCGTTTATACCACGGAGGACAGAAAGCCCTATGCGTATTTCTTAGACCCCATGATGGAGCGCATCGAGGCCTTCTTTAAGGAAATGGGCATCAACCGCCCCAATGTGGTAATTGAGCCAGGCAGAAGCATCGCTGCCGAAGCAGGATTATCCCTATACACCGTTGGCAATATTAAGGAGATCCGCGACGTACGCAAATATGTTGCTGTCGACGGCGGCATGGGCGATAATATCCGCCCTGCTCTTTATCAGGCCGTCTACGATGGCGTTCTGGCAAATAAAGCGGATGTGCCAAAGGATGATGTCGCCACTATCTGCGGCAAGTGCTGCGAATCTGGCGATATCCTCATTCGCGACCTGGCGATGGCCCCAGCAGAATCGGGCGACCTGCTGGCAATTTTCTCCACCGGAGCTTATGGCTATTCCATGGCTTCCAACTATAATCGCAATCGCATTCCTGCTGTCGTATTCGTAAAAGAAGGAAACGACCGTTTAGTGGTAAAACGCCAAAGTTACGAAGATATTCTAAGAAACGAGATTTTCTAACCATCAGTAATTCACCTCTTTTTTCAATCATTTTCACAAAAAGACCGCCTGAAGGCGGTCTTTTTATATTTTTTGATTCCATTTCTTTTTTTATGCCAGCAGCTTATTTAATATATCTCAGCAGCAGCTTCGACACATCTTTAATATCAATGGGTTTCGATACGTGGGCATTCATCCCATAGCTTAAACATTTCTGGATATCTTCTGCAAACGCATCTGCCGTCATCGCAATGATTGGAACATCCTTATCTGCCCTATCCATAGTACGGATGGCCTCTGCTGCTTCGTACCCTGTCATTACCGGCATACGGATATCCATCAAAATCGCATCGTAGAAGCCTTCTGGTGACTGCTGGAATTTCTCCACGCAGATTTTTCCGTTTTGTGCCCATTCCAGTTCCAGGCCCAATTCGCTGAGCAATTCTTCGGCGATTTCCCAGTTGAGATCATTATCCTCTGCCAGAAGAACCTTTTTGCCTGTTAAATCCACTGCTTTTTCCTTGGGAAGCTCTATGAGCTCACCTCCAGCGCTTGCATACTGCCGCAGACCATAAAACAGAGTTGAGCGGAACAGTGGCTTAGAGATAAACCCGCTGACGCCTGCCTGCCGCGCTGTTTCTTCGATTTCACTCCAATCGTAGGCCGAAATCAATAAAATCGGAATATCTTCCTTCATTTCTCTTCGGATGGCTTTTGCCGTCGCAATGCCATCCAGCCCCGGCAGCTTCCAATCCAATAAAATGATATGATAGTCATTGTGGTGCTGATGGCGTCGCTTTACCATCTCTATTGCGGTTTCTCCATCTAGCGTCCAATCAGCTTTAACGCCGATGGACTTCAGCGCATCCACGGTACTTTCACACATCTGCTGGTCGTCATCAACCACCAGCATATTCCAATCCGGCAGAATCATATCGGCTTCTTGAACAGTCGCTTTTTCAAGATCCAATGTTACGTGGAACGTCGTTCCCTTCCCTTGCTCGCTCTGCAACTGTATGGTTCCGCCCATGGCATCTACGAGATACTTCGTAATTGCCATTCCCAGGCCAGTCCCTTCCGTTTTTTGCACACGGCTGCTGTCCTCACGAGTAAAGGATTCGAATATTTTTTCCTGAAATTCCGGCGTCATACCGATGCCGGTATCTTTTACCGTTAAGTGTATGCGGACAAAGTCATCGCCCTTGGGGGACTTTTCTTCGGAAAGGGAGATTTCGATGGTTCCTCCCTCCGGTGTAAATTTTATAGCATTGGACAGCAAATTGAGCAATACCTGGTTTAGCCTTACGCTGTCGCAGCACACGCTTTCTGAGAATATATCGTAAATCAGTACATCGAACTTCTGATTCTTTGCTCTGACCTGAGGCTGCACAATGCTTACAATGCTGTCCATCACTTCGCTCAGAGATACCTGATCCACATTCAGCGTCATCTTACCACTTTCAATTTTGGACATATCCAATACATCGTTAATCAACCCCAACAGGTGTTTGCTGGACAGGGCAATCTTTTTCAGGCAGTTCTGTACCTGTTGTGTGCTGTTAATATTCGCGGTGGCAATCGCCGTCATCCCGACGATAGCATTCATCGGCGTTCGGATATCGTGGCTCATGTTGGACAGAAATTCACTCTTCGCTTTATTGGCGTAAATTGCGCTTTCCTTTGCCTTATTCAGTTCGTATAATTGTTGTCTGGTCAATTCGTAATATTTTCCAAAGAGCAAAAGCAGCGCAGCCAAAATAATGCCACAGCTGCTTAAGGCCAGGGCAATCCACTGCCGTCCCAGATCATTGACAACCTCGTCGAGTTTTCCGTAGGGCATGATGGTTACCAGGTGCCACTCGGAATACGGAAGCGACGTACAGTACAGATGCCGCCGTTCATCGCCATTTTGTAATACGTTGGAATAATCTCGATCATTATTCATGGCATCTTGCAGTTCCGTGATGTATTGCTGCGCCCACTCTCCGTTCATATCGTCAAAGGTTACTTTCATCTGATCGAAATAGGTTTCGCGCTCCACACCCGTGCTTCGGATTACAAAGGTACCATCGCGACGGATGATGTGAGAAAATACCAGTGCATCCTCTTCGTCGAGAGCCAGGATCTCTTCTATGTAAGTTACCGGAAGCACCGCTACTAGCGCTGTACACTGTCCTTGGAGCATTTTATACTCTGTGGAAACGCCCAGAAGAACCACCTTTTCGCCGGAGGTATTGGTACCCACTGCCACCTTTTTTTCACCGTTGTTCATGGAATTTAAAAATGGCTCCGGGTCAGTTACTTCTATCGGATCTCCATAAATCATTTCGAACCTGCCATCGCGCGAATACAGCGCAAGATGAGAAAATCCTATGGCTTGTCCATTTTCTGTCAGCCTTCGAAATACTTCCTCGCGGCTTTCAGAACCCGAAGAGGAGAGCATCTTCTCCAGTGTTTCTGCATGCGCCAGACGAAAGTCTATTGTCGTAGCAAAGTGCTTGGAAATCCGCTCATTCATACCAGACATGTAAATTGTACCCACATCTTCGATGGTTTTCGCGCTTCGATAGTTCATGTATACCGCCATAGTGGCAACTACGCTGATGCATAGCAGTGCCACTAAAATAATGCTGACGGTTAAAAACCGCGTTGTTTTGCTTTTCATGCTATTTCCCTTCAATCTCTGTCTGGAGTGTACGAATAGCCTCTGTTACCTGCTGATAATCTCTTTTTACTTGTTCCATCAGGGGCATATTTTCCGAACTCCAGCCAGAACGCAACACCTCCGTCAAATGGCTGCTCGAGTCGCTCAGCTGAGTAAAGCTCAGGTTTTGACAGACGCCCTTTATCGTATGTGCTGCCCGAAAGGCTTCTTCATAATTTTCTGCCTCCATCGCAGAGCAGAGCAAATCATAGCTCGAATCGTTTAAAAACTTGAGGACAAATTTCTGAACGATCCTCTCACTGTTCAAACGAGAAATAGCCTCCTCATAATCGCCGCCAAGCGCGGCATAACACTCTTTTAAAGTCATCTTTCTTCCTCCTTTTTCCCCTAATACAACACCCTCTAAACGTCCATGATTTTTCCAAAAACTCCTTTATATTGCGGCTTCTCATCGCCTGACCAAATCGTGCGGCCGATGATCTGCACGGCTTTGGTTTCTTCCTCCAAAGAGATTTCACACGTATACCGGAACACCGGGTTTTGCGGCGTTGTCTTTAAAATTTCGCGCTTAAGATTTTTCCAGTCGCTGTTTCCAGAAATTGCAAGCACCTTTTCATCGTGCATGGGCTCCATAATTACCTCTGGCAGTTTCAGCCGTTCTGCGCTCCAGGCAGAAAGCGTCAATACAGCAGGCGTCTGTGTATATTCAAAGCGGATCTCCTGCGATATTTCAGCAAAGAAATTGTATTTTGTACGTTCGTAATCCAAGAGCTCTACCAGTCGGTCGGGGGCATTCAAATCCTCGCTGAGAAGCAATTCTTCTACGGCCTCGTGCATTTCTTCCTGATTTTCTCCAGCCTGTGCGCTGATTCTCAATTCCTCCTGAAGCGTATCGGCGATTTCTCTCAGGCATTGCATCAAAAGAGGATTGAATACACCACACTGATTGTCTAAAATCATCTGGATCGCCACTTCGTGAGAAAATGCCTTTTTATACACCCGTTCGCTGGTCAGTGCATCGTAAACATCGGCTAACGCCACGATTTGCGCGGCAATGGGAATTTCATCACCTTTCAGGCCATCCGGATATCCCCGGCCATCGTAACGTTCGTGGTGCCACCGGCAAATTTCGTATGCGGTTTTTACCAGTGGCTCATTTTGATGAATCGGCAATTCTGCCAGCATCTTTGCCCCGATCATCGAATGGGTCTTCATAATGGCAAACTCTTCGTCGGTCAGCCTTCCCGGTTTATTCAGGACAGCTTCGTCAATCCCAATCTTTCCGATGTCGTGCAGCGCAGATGCTGTGCCGATCAGGGCAATATCTGCGCGGGAAATCTGATATTGATCCGTAATCTGAATCAGCTTTTTCAGCAGCAGATCTGTCAGCATGCGTATGTGAAGAACGTGTAGACCGCTTTCTCCGTTTCGAAATTCTACAATGTGGCTGAGAATATCGACCATCAGTTTGCTCTGCTTTTCCTTTTCATGAATCTGGTCTTCTACCAGACCAATCAGTTTTTTCTGTTTTGCATAAAGTAAAATGGTATTGACTACGCGGCGGTGGACCACTCTCGCGTCAAAGGGGCGGTTGATATAATCGGTAATGCCCAGATCGTATGCGCGCTCCATATGCGTAAATGCACTCTCTGCAGAAATCATAATTACAGGAACTTCGCTGATCCAGTGGCGCTGGTTCATAACAGACAGCACGCCAAACCCATCCATCTCCGGCATTACAATATCCAGCAGTACCAAAGAAAGTTCCGATTCGTATTTCTGCAGCAGTGCTATGGCCTGCACTCCGTTTTCTGCCTCGATAATTTCGTATTCTTCTCCGAGCATTTCCGATAAAATTGCCCGATTCATTTCCGAATCATCAACAACCAGAATTTTCTGCTTATACCTCTGTTCTCTCATTCTATCACATCTCCTAATGTAAATCGAAACATTGCTCTCATCTGACGAGAACCTCTACACCTGCATACCTTTTTGTCGGATAAAAGTCTTTCTATCTTGAGCTATGCCAGATTTTTGAATGACAAGTGCTTGATATTTTATTATAAAAAAAGAAACGCTATGATGTCAATAGTCTACGGCCGATTCAATAAAAAGGCTTTTTTTACCATAGGTCCTGGTCCTTCATTTGCCTGCAAAAGTGCTGCTTTTTCTTCGATATTCTCGATTGTGGCTGTATGCAAGTTGAAGTCGGCGCAGAATTTTTGAGAAATAGCGGCTGAAACGCGCATGTGCCCCTGACAATCGAGGAGCTATTCCTCAGAAACTAAAAAAATTTAAAATTTTATAATTTCCCCTTTTCTTTTTGATATTATTATTATATAATAGCGTAGTGACGTGTTCTAAGAGCGTTGCATATACTGTCGAGGCATAGCTCAGCTTGGTAGAGCGTTGCGTTCGGGACGCAAAGGCCACAGGTTCGAATCCTGCTGCCTCGACCACATAGTGTCCGAAAAGGGCAAAAAATCGCTGAGATTTGTTGAATTTCAGCGATTTTTTATTGCGTCTGTTCAAAAACTCCAAAAAAAGAGGGGCTATACTCACCTCATCGCCGCAACGAATGCGGAAACTCCCCGCATATTGATCGCTCGCCGCAAATTATAGGCAAGAAAACTGAGCCCCAGCTCCGCTGTGACCTTTTCGATCCCCCGGCACAGTACGTAGTGGGCTCCGTGATGCCACTTGACCGTCCCGAAGGGGTGCTCGGAAATGCACAACCGCTCCCTTTGCTTTTGCGGGTCGTCGGCAATCCGCAGCAGGACAATTCCCCGAATCGGGTTCTTCTTGAACAACGAGTTGGTGGGCGTAAATCCTTCCGGCGGCGTCGGCAGGTTCCGCCCGCCTTCCTTTCTGGCGCTTTCGCAAACCGGACAGGAACAAAACAGCGCAGGCCATCCCTCCGCCGCAGCGGTTCCCAAGTATAGAAGCTTCATGCCGTATCCTTCTTTTCTTTTTCAGGCTTCGTTTTTCTCCGCTATGCTTTGTCCCTGCGCAGCCAGGCAAAGCCAAAGGGCCAAAGCTGCACATGCTCAATTTGATCGTAAGAGGTTTCGTACATTAACTCCGTGTAGCTGCCCTCCCTCTTTACTCCAGCGGTAACAAAGTCCGGGCTGAAATTGAACAGGCAGACGATCTCCTGGCCGCCGAAACGGCGGCACAGGGCCAACACGTGGGCGCTTCCGCTGTCCTCTGTCCATACCTCAGCAGCGATATCGAAGCAAGCCTCCTGCGCACGCAGCTGTTCCAGCCGCCGGAGCCCTGCAAACAGCCTGCCCTGCCGGGTGGTTGAATCGTCGCGCAGCTGCGCTTCCTCCCACAAAAAATCTCCGCGGTGAAGGTAGCGGCTGTCCTCGTGCTTTTCTTTATCGTCGCGATACGACCAGTCGTTGAGCTGCCCCACCTCGTCGCCGCTGTAAATAACGGGAATGCCGCTCTGGGACAGCATCAGCGCATGCAGCGTCAGATCGCGCGAAATTGCCCGCTCCCACTTAAATGGATCGCTCTCGTATTCCGCGGCTTCGATTCCGCAAAGCGATGCCGTAGTCCCGCACAGCCGGGCGTCTCCCAGCCGGGGATCGTCGTTGTACAGCTCGCCCCGGCTATCGCTCCCAGGCCATTTTCCGGTAAAGTAATCGTTTAAGTATTTTTTATGCGCCCGTTCGTCGGTGCCAAAGCGCTGCGCAAGCCAAGGATAATCCAGCCCCCAGCCGATATCGTCGTGGCAGCGCAGGTAATTCAAAAACAGAAATTCCTTCGGCAGCGAGCAAATGATATCCAACTGCTGCTTTAAAAGCGACACATCTCCTGTGGCCGCTGTATGCCATATGGTCGCCATGGTCGTTACATTGTATAGCATGTGGCACTCCGGTTTTTCCCGAGTTCCAAAATATGGAACTACCTTTGCAGGCTCCATCACCACTTCGCCCAAAAGAAGCACGCTGGGGCAAACGATCTCGCAGGCCAGGCGCAACATCCGCGCCAGGGTATGCACTTGCGGCAGATTGCGACAGGAGGTCCCCAATTCCTTCCATATGTAAGGAACGGCATCCAAGCGGATAACGTCGATCCCCCGATTCGCAAGGTACAGGAGGTTTTCTGTCATGTCGTTAAAGACCATGGGATTGGCATAATTCAAATCCCACTGGTAGGGATAGAAGTTCGTCATAACGATCTGCCCGTCGGAAAGCTGCGTAAAGCTGCCCGGTGCTGTGGTGGGAAATACCTGCGGAACTGTCGCTTCAAACTGCCGGGGAATGTCCCAATTATCGTAGAAGAAATAGCGCTGGCGATATCCCGGCTCGTTGTTTCTGGCCCGCTGCGCCCATTCATGCTCTTCGCTGGTGTGATTCATTACAAAATCCAGGCATAGGCTGATGTTGTCCGCCCTGCAGGCATCGGCCAGATGTTCGAGGTCCTCCATATTGCCCAGCTCTGGCTGCACCCTGCGGAAATCAGACACTGCATAGCCGCCGTCGCTTCTGCCCTTCGGGCTTTCCAAAAGGGGCATTAAATGCAGGTAATTGATGCCGCACTCTTTTAAGTAGGGCAGTTTTTTCTCCACGCCCTTCAGGTTTTTTGCAAAAGCGCCCACGTAGAGCATCATGCCCAGCAGATCCCTGCGGCGATACCAGCCGGCATCGGCCTCGCGCGTTTCATCCTGCGCCCGCAACGCCGCTTTACGCTCCACAAAGCAGCGGCGAAGCATCTGCGTAAAATAATCAAAAGCGGCAGTATCGTTGTGATACAGCTCACAGTATAGCCATCGCAATTCGTCGCGGCGCTCCGCAAACCGGCGCTCGAATACAGCTTCTGACAGCGTAACTTCTGCCGACATAGCTTCTGCTGTCGGTGCTGACTCTTCTGCGACAACCCGCGGCTGCACAGCTGGCTTCTTTGTGACAGTCGTTTCCGCCTGCCCGACTGCTGTCTTTGCCGCGTTCGACCTTGGCGTCTTTTTCTTCGTCTGTGTGCGCTTCATCTGCTGATCCCTCCTTCCAATTCCTTCAGCGTCGGCATAGCGGGAATCGCCCCGCTGCGCGAACAAGTCGCCGCAGCGGCGCAATTAGCAAAAGCGACAATGTCTTTCAGCTCCCTGCAATCGAGGTTCTGCAACGGCTGTGCCCCTCTGCGGCACAGCCGGCTGAGCACTGCTCCTAAAAACGTATCGCCCGCCCCGTTGGTATCTGCGATTTTTACAGAAACTCCGGGAACGGTAAACGTCTCTTCCTGCCACCGGCAAAAGGCTCCACGCCCGCCCAGCGTAACCAAAACCAGGGCGATGCCCTGTTGCGCCAGACAGCGGCTGCCCTCTTCCAAATCGTCAGAGCCTGTCAGCAAAGGCACCTCCTCTTCCGACAACTTAATGATATCCACCATAGAAAGCGGCTTTTGCATCCACGTTACCGCCTCTTCCCCGCTGTTCCAAAGCGCAGGGCGATAATTTGGATCGTAACTTACCAGCACCCCCGCCTGCCGGGCAGCTTCGACGGTTTTTAAAACAGCGCTGCGGGATGTTTCTTGCGTTAGGCTGACAGAACCAAAGTGGAGCACCTTACTCTTTTGCACTGCCTCTGCATGGATTTCCTCTGGCACAAGGTCGCTGTCCGCGCCCCGGATAAACCGGAAATCCCTTTCTCCATCGGCATCCACTGAAACGACAGCCATTGTCGTAGGCCGCTTTCCCGTGCACAATCCACGGCTGCTTACGCCGTTTTCCTCTAACACCCGGCGCAGGTAACTGCCAAAGCCATCCTTCCCTGCCTTGCCGATAAACGCAGCAGCAGCGCCCAGCTTTGCTGCCGCCACCGCCACGTTGGCCGGCGCCCCGCCCGGGTTTGCTGCAAAGAGAGGCACGCCTGCCGCATTTGTCCCAGTCTGCGTTAAATCAATGAGAATCTCACCGATTGCTGTAATATCCGTCATGGTGCAAAATCCTCCTTATTATTGTTATTGTCGCTTGTTCGCCTGCAATCCTCTGGCCCTCAAAATACCACAAGTTTTTTTTCTGTGCAACCCCCCATTTTCAAATACTTCTCATCTTTTTAGCTTTCGATTCGACTAACATAGCTGCAAAAATTCGGGGATAATGAATCTTGCAGGGAAGAAGCAGCCATGCTATACTGAATTTACAAAATATTTGGCTGTGCGGACAAAAAATCGGACTTCAGAAAGAGCAAAATGTATCTACAGTTACAGGTAGTAAATGAAAAATAAAAGCAAGAAAATTGTAATTTTTGTAGCAGCAGGCATTGTGATTGGAACAATCTTTTTATGGCCGCGAAGCATTTATCTAAAGCCAAGCCAAAATTATTATCCAATCGGCGTAACAAGCATTACCGCTACCTTCCAAAACATATGGCCTCACCAGTATCGCACAAGTCATGCGTATGTCCTGGAACAGCTGGCAGGGGACGAATGGGAAAAAGTACAAAAGGATGAGCGGGGTGCCTTTTTTGACGATGATGGGTTTTTTCCTGTTCACGGTACAAAGATTGTATTTGATTTAACCAAATATAGCAATGGTCTAACCAAAGGCATATATCAGATCCGTATGATACTGTACAATAACAGTGACGAAAAAGTGGATGTTGTATGTAAATTTAAAGTTATATAGAAGCAGTGCAAAAAGGTCAAGGCCGATCGAACAAGATAAGGGCCAGGCCTTTTTTAATAATCAGGCATTACAATATCAATGGAGGAGGTTTTGGAATGGACCAGAAACATAGTCAGAACAAACCGCGGAAACAACGGACTGCGATTCTGCGCATCCTGACGTTGCAGCTCCTGTTGCTCGTTTCGCTCCTGTTCAGCAGCTGCAGTTCCTGGATGGACGATATCTTCTCCCTCTGGGAGGCTGTCGACCTGGAGGCAAGCACTGACGACCCGGATGAGGGTTGTGGCCGAAGCGACGGCAGCCCGGGGCCAGGCGGTGCTGATTTCGACCCGGACACCATCGACTGCCCTGATGGATATTGGATATACGACGGCAGCCTGTTCGAGCAGGATGCCCAGCCCGGCGATGCGGGCTACATCCCCTATCTGTTGATCCGCCAACATACCGAGGTCTACGGATACGATTCGCTGACAGAAGCCGCCCGGCAAGCCTTCGACCTGTGCTATGGGGAATACTTCAGCCAGACGGTGCGCGAGATCAGCATTTCGCCGGACAGCGAATGCAATGCTTTCTTTCACTTTACCATGCCACAGGCGCTGACAGATGTGGAGTGGCGCGACGTCAACGCCCTCTATGAAGCTGCGACGATTTCCTACAGCTACCGCCCCTTCCGCTATGCTTGCGGCGACGATACCGTAGGAAAGGTCAACTGCCTGGGAAGCGACTGCCCCTGCAAAAAAAACGGGCGGAAGTACCACTTTTACGCAGGCAGGGTCAGCTTTTCGGACAAGGATAAAAACCTGGCCTTCGACCGCCTTAACACCACCGCTTCGGAGCTTCTTGCCGATGTGAGCGACCTGCAAAGCGACGCTGAAAAATGCGCTTTTATCGCTCAGTATCTGGTCGACCACGTCACTTATTTTACCGATCATTACTGGGAGAAAAAAATCGTCGGCGACATCACGGTAATCAACAGCGACGCTCCCTTTATCACTGCTTATGGCGCTCTCATTGAAGGGCAGGCCAACTGTTTCGGCTATGCCCGAGCCTTCGATTATCTGGCCAAGCGGGCCGGCCTCACCTCGCTTGTAGTTTTGGCATACAACGAAGACGAAACCGTCGGCCATGCCTGGAACATGGTTATGGTCGATGGCACCTGGTATCAGTTGGATGCCACCTGGATGGATAACGAGAGCGATAAGCCGGATATGCGCTGGTTTCTGTTCGAAGCCGGCGAATCTGCCCACGCCCATTACAATGTACAAAGCTACGCCCGCAGCCCCTTTTCCCTTCCGGAATGCGCCTCTGCGCCGTATCAGCTTACCGGTCTTCCGCTCTGAGCGCACACAAAAACCTGCCGGCAGGACGATGTAACATCGCTGCCACCGGCAGGCTTTCTTTTTAATATTATACGCCGAAACACTCCGCACAGGCGCGCAGCGTGGCTTCGATCTCTGCTTTGGTATGCGCTGCCGAAACGAACACCGCTTCGAACTGCGCCGGCGCCAGGTATATCCCTTTTCGCAGCATGGCCCGGAAATAAGCGGCAAATCGCGTTAAATCCGAGGCCTTTGCCGAAGCGAAATCCATTACCGGCTGCGGGGTAAAGAACAGCGAGCCGATGGAGCCGATGGAATTTACCGTGCATCCGCCATGTAAGCCACTGCCCAATTTGCCTGTTGAATTCCCCTCGCCTTTACCACCTGCGGCTGACAGGATTTCACGGATGCCGTCAAACAGCAGCGTTCCCATGGCATTGATGTGGTTGTATACCTCAGGATGCTCTTTTAAGTATGTCAGCTGCGCGAGTCCAGCAGCCATAGCCACCGGATTTCCTGACAGCGTCCCCGCCTGATAGACCGAACCCACCGGCGCCACGGTTTCCATAATCGCCCGCTTTCCGCCATAGGCTCCCACCGGCATGCCGCCGCCGATGATTTTTCCGAAGGTAGTCATATCTGGCTCTACGCCAAACAGCTGCTGGGCGCCGCCCAGAGCCAGGCGGAATCCGGTGATTACCTCGTCGAAAATCAGCACGGCCCCTTCTGCTGTGCAAAGCCTGCGCAACGCCTCTAAAAACCCTTCGTTCGGAAGCACCACGCCCATGTTGGCCGCTACCGGCTCGAGGATAACCGCTGCAATCTGCCTGGGGTTGTCCGCAAACAGCTGCTCCACGCTCGCGATGTCGTTAAACCGCGCCGTCAGCGTATCTTTTGCGCATCCCGCCGTTACTCCCGCGCTGTCCGGTGCCCCGCCGCCGGCGATGAGGCCAGAACCGGCCTTGACTAAAAGGGCATCGCTGTGGCCGTGATAGCACCCCTCGAATTTTATGATTTTCTCGCGCCCGGTATAGCCTCTGGCTGCCCGCAGGGCAGACATGGTCGCCTCTGTTCCGGAATTGACCATGCGCACCATATCCATAGAAGGAACCAACTCGCACAGCAGCTTTGCCATCTGTACCTCGCGTTCTGTCGCCGCACCGAAGCTTAATCCATCCTCAGCTGCCTGCCGTACCGCCTCCAGAATAACCGGATGGTTGTTTCCTAAAATCATCGGGCCCCAGGAGCCGATGTAATCAATGTAGCGGTTTGCGTCTACATCCCAGATATACGCACCTTCCGCCCGCCGGATAAAGCGCGGTGTGTCCTGCACAGCAAGATAGGCGCGGCAGGGGCTGTTTACCCCGCCGGGTATGTATGTCTTCGCTTCTTCAAACAGCGCTGCCGAGCGCTGTGTCCCTTTTGAGGTATCTGTCATTTCCCTCGTTTGTTTTTCCGCCATCAGCCGATTCTCCCTTCGTCGATCATCGCTGCAATTTCCTTTGCGTAATAGGTAATCATAATATCCGCACCCGCGCGGTAAATTGCTGTGGCTGTCTCTGCTACGATGGATAGCTCGTCGATCATGCCCGCAGCTGCAGCCGCCTTAATCATGGCATATTCGCCGCTAACGCTGTAGGCTGCCACCGGAACATTTACGTGGTCGCGCACCTCGCGGATAATATCCAGGTAGGCCAGCGCCGGCTTTACCATCACGATATCCGCGCCCTCGGAAAGGTCGCCGAAGACCTCTTTCATCGCTTCTCTGCGGTTGTGCCAGTCCATTTGATAGGTCTTCCGGTTGCCCTTAAAGTTATCGGAACCCGCCGCTTCGCGGAAGGGACCGTAAAACGCAGAGGCGTATTTCGCCGCGTAAGACATGATCGGCGTGTCGATGTAACCCGCTTCATCCAGCGCCTCGCGGATGGCCGCCACCCGGCCGTCCATCATATCCGACGGAGCTACCATATCCGCTCCGGCAGCTGCCTGGCTGACCGCGGTCTTTGCCAGCAGCGGCAGCGTTTTGTCGTTATCCACCGAATCGCCTTTGATGATTCCGCAGTGGCCGTGAGATGTGTATTCGCACATGCAGACATCGCCTATATAATACAGTTCCGGTACGGCTTTTTTCGCGGCCCGCAGCGCCTCCTGAGCGATGCCGTGCTCGCAGTAAGCGCCGCTGCCGCATTCGTCCTTTTCCTTGGGGATTCCAAAGATCATTACGTTTTTTACCCCCGCTTTTGCAATGTCCTCCAGCGCATAGGGCAGCGTATCGGGGCTGTAGCGCAGTTGTCCCGGCATGGCCTTGATTTCTTTGCGGATGCCTGTCCCCTCTTCCACAAACAGCGGGTAGACCAGCGAGCCCTTGCTGATGCGGGTTTCCCTGGCCAGCTCCCTGATTTTTTCGTTCATTCTCAGTCGTCTCGGTCTATATATCATAGCAGTTTCCCTTCCTTTCCAGATACTCCGCATTATGGGCGGCTTTCATTTATTATATGTGATCCCCGCTGTTTTATCAACGGTTTTCGGCGTCCTTACTTCCTTTGATATCGGTTTATCCATCCTCTAAACATTCGCCGTCGCTTCAAGCCCTGCCAAAAGGCAGCAGCGCGGCTTTTTTTATCCGATTGCCTGCGCTGTCTCCCATGTAAGGAACAGGGGCTGACGCCCGTTCGATATGAGCGTACAACCCCTGTGGATGAAAAGGCAAATTCAGAATCGGCAGCTTTCGCCCGCACTGGCTTTAAATGTATGACCAGGCACGGCTTTTAATGCAATAAAAAAGCTGTGGAAATCTCCACAGCTCCGTTTTTCGCTGTATGTAAAGATCGCGTAGATCCGTGCGCCGCTTTTGCAGCAACGCCTCTGAAAATCCCAATCGCCCGTCGGTTTTTCAGAACATTCTGAGCAGGTCTTCTGGCTTGCGCATCATTGCAGCTGCCCTCCTTCCCAAGATCGACTGCGACGGCAATGCTTTGCCCGTCTCTTATCTCAGTGGTGCGCTTTTTATGCGCATAGACAGCGGCTCCTCGCATACAGCGGCGGGACCGCGCAGGATTCGCACCTGCTTCCCTCTTCACCGCTGCCGCAATCTATTGTACAGGCCCGAATTATTATCAAAAATCCAAGCCTGACGCCTTATCCGGCAAGCGGAACTCAAAATGGATATTTATTTTTGCTTCTTACTTTTTAACATTATTATATTTTTATCCTAACAGCCTTTTTCTGTTTCGTCAACCCTTTGGAGTTATAAAAAAAACTTTCTCTCCTTTCCTCCTTTTCCTCTTGCTTTTTGAAGCGAATATCGGTACTATAGATACGATATCTATATTTTATTTCACAATTATCCACAATATATTGTGGATAATTACGGTTATTATACCATTTATGTTTTCCTGAAAAATTCTTCTTTTTCTGAAAACATCCAAAGAAAATGTCATTGAAAATCGCAGCAAACATCTGTCCTGATGGACAGCTTCGCTTTTATGGGCGATTTGCCCTGTAACGGATGCCCGTATATGGTATGGCATCCGGACAGCAGTGCATGTCGCTTTTTATTGCTGCTATTCTGGTGCAGGTTTCTGCCTTTATGTTTGGAGGATCTCAATGCTCAAATACATACGCAAACGCAACGGCGATGTCGTTGATTTTAACAGTGATAAAATCAAAGCTGCTATCCGCAAGGCCGGCGATGCCACGGAAACCGGCTTTTCGCAGGAGGAGCTCAATCAGCTGACAGCCATGGTCATCACGCTGACGCCGCAAGAGCATGTTCCTACCGTAGAGCAGATTCAGGATGTGGTAGAGGATGTCCTGATTAAAGAAGGCTTTGCCAAAACAGCCAAAGCCTATATCCTGTACCGCGCCGAGCATACTATGATCCGCCAGTCCGAAGCCGATCTCATGGATATCTATAAGGAGCTTACTTTTGCTTCTGCAAAAGATGCGGATATCAAAAGGGAAAATGCCAACATCGACGGCGATACCGCCATGGGAACCATGTTAAAATACGGCTCGGAAGGCTCTAAATACTTTATCGACAACTACATCCTGCCCAAGGATATCGCAGCCGCTCACATCAATGGCGACCTCCATATCCACGACAAGGATTTTTATATGCTGACCGAAACTTGCTGCCAGATCGACTTGTTAAAGTTATTTAAAGACGGTTTTTCCACCGGCCACGGGTATCTGCGCGAGCCTAACGGCATTACCAGCTATTCGGCGCTGGCCTGCATTGCCATACAGGCCAACCAGAACGAAATGCACGGCGGCCAGTCTGTTCCGAATTTTGACTATTCCATGGCCCCTGGCATTGCCAAGACCTACGCCAAGGAATACATAAAAAGCCTGGGCCGGTTTTTACAGGCTGTGCTGCCCCTTTCTGCCGAAGCGGCAAAGGCAGCGGCAAAGGACATCTGTGCGCAGGCCGGAACGCCCACGCTGAAAAACGCTGACTGCTACGGCGAGGCTCTCATGCCCCTGCTGCAAAAAGAATTTCCGCAGCTTTCCGAGCAGCAAACAGCACAAGCCCACGCCATGACAGCGGAAGTCGCCTATACCGATACCGACCGCGCCGCCTTCCAGGCCATGGAAGCGCTGGTGCACAACCTGAATACCATGAATTCCCGCGCCGGTGCCCAGGTTCCTTTCAGCTCGCTGAACTATGGTACCGATACTTCTCCCGAGGGGCGCATGGTAATCCGCAACCTGCTTTTAGCTACCGACGCCGGGCTTGGCAACGGCGAAACGCCTATTTTCCCGGTGCAGATTTTCAAGGTAAAAGAAGGCATCAGCTACAATCCGCAAGACCCCAATTACGACTTGTTCCAGCTGGCCATCAAAACCTCTGCCAAGCGGCTGTTCCCCAATTTCAGCTTTCTGGATGCCCCGTTCAACCGGCAATATTATAAGCCCGGCGACTACAACAGCGAGGTTTCTTACATGGGCTGCCGCACCAGGGTGATGGGCAATCACTACGACCCCGCCCACGAGGTTACCTGTGGCCGCGGCAATCTCAGCTTTACGTCGATCAATCTTCCCCGCATCGGCATGGAGGCTAAAGGAGATATCGACGCTTTCTATCGCCTGCTGGATAAGCAAATCGACCTGGTAATCCGCCAGCTGCTTCATCGCTATAAAATCCAGGCAGCGAAAAAGTGCCTCAACTATCCGTTCCTCATGGGGCAAAATATCTGGATTCAGTCCGAGACTTTAGGGCCCGACGATACTATCGGCGAAGTCTTAAAGCACGGCACGCTGTCCGTGGGCTTTATCGGCCTGGCAGAAACGCTGGTGGCCCTCACGGGCAAGCACCACGGCGAAAGCGAAGAAAGCCAGGCGCTGGGACTGGAAATCATAGGATATATGCGAAAGCGCATGGATGAGCAATCGGAGCTGACCGGGATGAACTTTACCCTGCTGGCTACGCCGGCAGAAGGCTTATCCGGACGGTTTGTGCGCATTGATAAAAAAATCTACGGCGAACGGAAGGGCATTACCGACCGTGATTATTATACAAATTCCTTCCACATTCCCGTATATTATCCCATCGCCGCCTACAAAAAAATCCGGCTCGAAGCGCCCTACCACGCGCTGACCAACGCCGGCCACATCAGCTACGTGGAGCTGGATGGCGATACCTGCAAAAACCCGCAGGCGTTCGAATCGGTAATCCGCTGCATGAAGGAAGCCGGCATCGGCTACGGCTCGGTCAACCATCCTGTAGACCGCGATCCGGTCTGCGGCTATACCGGCGTAATCGACGACGTTTGCCCGCGCTGCGGACGCAGGGATGGCGAGGGCGTCAGCCTCGAAACGCTCAAGGCGCTTCGCAAAAAATATCCGAACATGCCCCATTTCTGTGGTTGTGAGTAGACAATCCCGGGTATCAATATGACAGCGTCCTGACGGACAGGACAGGAAAGGAGAACGACAGATGATGACAACGAACGCGGTGAGTACAGCGACGGCAGGCAAAAACCAGGGAGAAAAAATGCTGGGCGAAGGTGTAAAATTCGAGCGCATCCGCCGGATTACCGGCTATCTGGTGGGCACCACCGACCGTTTTAATAACGCCAAGCAATCGGAAGAAAAGGATCGGGTAAAGCATGGCTTTTAATGTTCCTCCGCTGCGTATCAGCGGTATTGTAGCCGAGTCCATCGTCGATGGGCCCGGCTTTCGTTATGTAATATTTACTCAAGGGTGCCCTCACGGATGCCCCGGATGCCACAACCCGCAGACTCACAACTTTTCGGGCGGGCAGGAAATCGACCCCTTAAGTCTGCTTTTGGAAATCGACGAAAATCCTCTTCTTGCCGGCGTTACCTTTTCGGGCGGCGAGCCATTCTGCCAGTCGGAAGCTCTGCTTTGCCTGGCAGAGGCTATCAAAGCCCGCGGCCTGCATCTGCTGATCTACAGCGGCTATACTTACGAGCAGCTTCTTGCGCTGTGCGAGGAAACACCTGCGGTCGGCCGCTTGCTTTCACTGTGCGATACGCTGATCGATGGCCCCTATATCGAAGCGCAAAGAGACCTGACGCTTCTGTTCCGCGGCAGCGCCAATCAACAGATCTTACAATTAAAAAACGGACATCCTGTCTAAGGGATGTCCGTTTTCTTATGCGCGATGGTATTTGTTGCTCTGCAGACCCCTATCTCAGAAGAGAAGGCGCTACGGGAATGGCAGCTTCCAGTTTCTGCACCAGCAACTCGTTTTTTCGCTCTGTTACCTTATCCATTAAAAACTGGCATAAATTCTGTGTCGCATGTTTTTTGCCACGCAGTGCCGCTGTTTCGCTGATGCGCTTTATGGTCTCCGGATGGCGGAACAGAGAAAATACAGCTTCGTCTATGGGGAACGTTTTGCTTACGTAAACGGCAAGTCCGTTGTTTAACATAAACTGCACGTTGCGCTCCTCCTGCCCGGGGATAGGGTTTACCATAATCATAGGCAATTCCTTTGCCAGCGCCTCCGACGACGTAATGCCACCTGGCTTGGTAATAATGCAGTCAGCTGCATCCATCATCTGGTGTACATTGTTTACATAGCCGTAGACCCGCACGTCATTTTTCAACCTTGGAATCAGCTTTTCGATTTTCCGATACATTTTTTTATTGCTGCCGCAGACTACTATGACTTGAAATTCCATCGGCAATCCGTCGATTTGAAGAAGGGATTTATCAATTTTTCCATAGCCCATAGACCCCCCCATAAGCAGCAGCGTGTTTTTGCTTTCGGAAAGCTGCAACAGGCGTCTGGCTTCTGTTTTTTCCATTTTCTCCGAAAACTCCGGACGGATGGGAATGCCAAAGGGAAGCAATTTATTTACATCTAAGCCCTTTTGCCGCATCTGGTATTCCAGCAGCATGCTGGGCGTTACGTAATAATCCAAATGGCGGGTTTCTTCCCACAGCGGATGGACGGTAAAATCGGTTACAATGCCGGCCACGATTCCCCAGTATTCTTTGCGTTCCTTCAGAATGCTCATCATCGTAGACGACAGCACGTGCGTGCAGACTACGACATCCGGCTGGTAAGTGCACAGGTAGTCCAACAGCTCTTCCGCCATAAAGGTATTGGCCAGCTTCGATACGGAATGATCCGATACCGGCTCCGTCTTTCTTACAATTAAATCATAAGCCTTCGAAGTGATTTTCGGTATATATTTTGTTGTAATCAAGTATCCTTTTGACAGCATCTCCTGCAGCAGCGGTTCGATATAGCCATAGGCATCCAGCGTCTGGCACTGCACCCCCATCTGCTCGAAACAGGCGGCGACCGCCTGCCCGGTCGCGTGGTGCCCCTGCCCAGTCGATACACTTAAAATCAATGCTTTCATGTCTCATTTCCCCTTTTCTCTTTCCTTTTGCGACCATTTCTGCAAATAAAAAAACCTGATAGAGGGCTGCAGCAGTGCATCCCCTTTGCCGCTGCATCCTCACATTAGGTTATCATACTATAAATTTTTGCGTTTTGAAATCCCTTTTCTATAACTTTTGCAGCATTTTTACTGCTGAAAACGCCTATTCTTCAGCGGTAAAAATACTTCCCTGCGGAGGTCCGCCTGAGCGTCGAGGATAAAAAGCAGGCCGCTGCCGTTCCGATGGCTCCTTGCGCCAGATTCCAGGGCAAGCCAATCGCCGGCACCGCCCAGTTGCCATACATAACGCCTTCTGCTATGTAGTATCCCGCCGCCATAAATATAGTAGCAGTCAACATCCCTGCCGCATTCCACAGCAACGACGCTTTCTGTGCCGCGTGGTTGCCGCCAAATTCCATTATTTTTCCGGCAATTCCCGCCATTGCCGCTTTAATCAACAGCGTCCAGGGCGCCCAGGCCGCTGAACCCAGCAGCAGATCTGCCAGCGAAGCGCCCACGCCACCAGCAAACGCTCCGTATTTCCATCCCACCAGCATGACGCTCAAAAAAAGAATGCCATCTCCTAAATTGACATACCCTGTCGTCATGGGAATCGGTATGGGTAGCACCATCGTACAAACGGTAATCAGCGCCGTCATCACACCGGTCAATGTCATCGCCGTTAAACGGCTGCGATTGTCTCTCACTGCAATTTCTCCCTTCCTTTCCAAGCTGCGCTGCAGTTTTCCTTGTATTTTATTTTTGTTTTCTCTATAATAACAGTAAATTGATATTATGAAAATGTACAATTATATTTATTTTTACCAGTACAATTTGCCGTAGCAACCGCTTCGGCCGGCCCTGATTTCCTCTGGTTTTTCATCAGGAGAAAGGAATTGCAATGATTGCCATCACCCCCATTTTGAGCGAAACTTCTTCCTCGCCTCTCTATCTTCAGCTATATCACTACATCCGCAACGCTATTCTATCGGGAGATATCCATCCTGGCGAAAAGCTGCCATCGCTTCGTTTTCTGGCTGGCTCCCTGCGCCTCAGCGTTACCACTGTAGAACAGGCTTACAATCAGCTGTCTGTCGAAGGCTATATCCTTTCGCGTCCCCAATCCGGCTACTATGCCTGCTCCCTCTCCCCCGCCGCGCCGCCTGTCCCTTCGGAATGCGCCCATGCGTCTGCGCTGTGCAGTACAGATTCGCTTTCGAAAAGCGATGCAGATACAGATGCAGTTTTCGCCAAAGATGCCTGTCTGCACGGATTGGAACGCTGTCAGCCATCCGGATATTACGATCCGGCCTGTTTTAACTTCGTAAAATGGAAAAAATGTATGAATAAAGTCTTGACTGAATACTCCGACCTGCTCTATACGGAGGGCGACCCTCAGGGGGAAGCCCCGCTGCGCCGCGAAATTTCCCGCTATATTTATCAGGCGCGGGGCGTGCGCTGCCACCCGCAGCAGATCGTGATCGGCGCAGGTACGCAGCAGCTGACAGGCCTGCTTTGCATTATCCTCAACGCTATGGGCATTGAATATGTAGCCTTTGAAGAACCGGGCTATCTCCCCGTGCGCAGCATCTTTCGCGACCGGGGTTTTAAAATGACCGCAGTTCCCGTCAGCAAAGACGGCATCGAAATCGAACGCCTTCCGGCCAATATCCGCTCCACAGCCTATGTCAGCCCTTCCAACCAATTCCCTACCGGTTCTGTTATGCCCATCGCCCGCTGCTACCAGCTGTTGGAGTGGGCAAAGCAAAACGACAGCATTATTATCGAGGACGATTACAACAGCGAACTGCGCTATTTCGGAAGGGCCGTTCCCTCCCTTCAGGGGCTGGACAGCAGCCAGCGCGTGGTCTATCTCGGCTCCTTTTCTTCGACTCTTTTCCCGGCGGTTAAAATCAGCTACATGGTGCTGCCTATGCCCATGCTGCGCATGTTCGAAGAACAGCTGTCCTCTTATACGCAGACCTGCTCTAAAACCGAACAGCTGACGCTGGCGCTCTACATGGAACAGGGCTTGTACCAGGCTAATATAAAAAAACTGCGCAATCTGTATGCGCAGAAAATCCAGATGGCAACCGCTTCGCTCCGTCGCTTCTGCGGCTCTTCTGTTACCGTATTGTCCAACACCTCCGGGCTGCATATGCTGCTTTCTCTTCCGGGCTGCAGCGAGCAGCAGCTGACAGAGCTTTGCCGCAGGGGTACAGACGCAGGGCTGCCGCTGCTTGCTGTATCGCCCGCTGGAGAGGCTTCTGGGCCGGACACCCGACGCCTGCTGATCTTTTACTACACAAAAATCCCCCTTGGTGACATCGAAGAAGCGATTTGCTGCTTTGCCAGGCTTCTGTCCGACAGCAATGCGGCAACAAGCAGAAGCGAAGAATGATTTTTCTTTCTTCTGAACATACTACGGAGAGATTATACTTGTGTAGAAAGGAAGCTTTTTTCTGTGAAGCCGCCGAAAATTATTTTGTCAGCCTTCCTCCTTTTAATTCTTGTGGGCGCTCTGCTGCTCTCCCTGCCCATAGCCACCCGCAGCGGACAGCGGTGTGCTCCGGGGGATGCGCTGTTTACCGCTGTCTCTGCTGCCTGCGTTACGGGGCTTGTGGTGCAGGATACTGCCTCTTTCTGGTCGCCCTTTGGACAGGCGGTGATTTTGCTTCTAATCCAGGCCGGCGGCCTGGGCGTTGTAACGGTTTCTGTCCTCTTTGCCCTGCTGACCGGCCGCCGCATCGGCCTGCGCCACCGTTTTCTGATGCAGGAGTCGATCTCCGCCCCGCAGATGGGCGGCATCGTCCGGCTGACCTGCTTTCTCCTGGTAGTTACGCTCACCATTGAGCTCGTTGGCGCTGCCTTGCTGTCGCTGCGATTCTGCCCGCAGTCCGGATGGAAGCGAGGGCTCTGGTATGCGATATTTCATTCAGTCTCTGCCTTTTGCAACGCCGGCTTTGACCTGATGGGAACGGCCGAAGCTCCGTTTGCTTCTCTGACGGGCTTTGGCGGCGACTTCTTTGTTTCTTCTGTCATCGCTTTTTTAATCGTTGCCGGCGGCCTGGGGTTTTTTACCTATGACGACCTGCGCACCTGCGGATTCCGCTTTCGGCGCTACCATCTACAGACTAAACTCATTTTGATTTCCACAGCGCTTTTGCTTTTCCTGCCTGCAGTTTTCTTCTTTTTTCTCGAGTTTTCCCGCCCTTCGTGGACAGGCATGGATGCCGGGCAAATGCTTTTATTATCCTTTTTCCAGTCGGTTACTGCCCGCACTGCCGGCTTTAACACAGCCGAGCTTTCTCTGTTCTGTCCGCCATCGCTGGCGCTCCTTTGCTTTTTAATGCTGATTGGAGGCTCGCCCTCCTCCACCGCAGGCGGCATAAAGACCACTTCCCTCGCCGTGCTTTTTCTGTGTGCCCGCTCCGCATTTAGCAATCACAGTGAGATCCAGGGGTTTCAGCGGCGAATTCCCTTCTCTATCCTCCAGGCAGCTGTTACTATTGCGCTGTTGTATTTGCTGTTGTCGCTTACCGCTGGCTTCGCCCTTTGCTATCTGGAGGAGATCTCGCTTCTTTCCGCTATTTTTGAAAGCGTTTCCGCCCTCGGCACCGTCGGCCTGTCCCTGGGCCTAACGCCGCAACTTGGCCTTGCTTCCCGCTGCATTTTAATGCTTCTGATGTATCTGGGCCGGGTCGGTGGTCTGACGCTGCTTTACGCGGTTGCCCAGACACACCAGATGCAAAGCTCCCACTTTCCCCAGGAGGGTGTGGCCGTCGGCTGAGCAGAGAGTGAAGAGCGCCAAAATGATAATCGACCGAAAGGAGGCTTTTCCCTGTGAAATCCATTTTGCTCATCGGCCTTGGCCGCTTTGGCCGCCACATGGCCATAGAATTTTCCCGTCAGAAGCAAGAAGTTATGGCTATTGATAAAAGCGAAGAGCGGATCAACGATGCTCTGCCCTACGTAACCAACGCACAGATCGGCGATGCTACCAGCGAGCGATTTATGGCTTCTCTTGGTGTGCGCAATTTTGATCTGTGTATTGTTGCCATCGGCGATGATTTTCAAAGCTCCCTGGAAGCCACAGCGCTTCTAAAAGACTGCGGCGCATCGTTTGTGCTGGCCCGCGCCAGCCGCGATGTCCACGCCAGATTTCTCCTGCGAAATGGCGCCGACCGGGTGGTTTACCCGGAAAAGGAAATGGCCGTGCGCACAGCTGTCACTTGCAGTTTCCGCCGGGTATTCGATTACATTACGCTGACGCCGGACTGCGCTATTTATGAGGTCTGCGTTCCTTCTGGCTGGGTGGGGCACACGGTAGTGGATTTGCAGGTGCGCAGCCGGTTTCATATCGCGGTACTCGCTGTAAAAAAAGACGGGCACGTAATTCCCGTGCCCGATGCTTCTCATACCATGCAGGCTGACGAGCGCCTGCTGCTTCTGGGTGCGCCGCAGGATATCCGGCCGTTTTTGTAAGCGGCTGCGGTCTCCTGCCTGCTACACTACACCCACAACGGATTTTCCCAGTACGTCAGTTTTGTCCCAAGACCTTTTTCCATGGCGTTTTTATACAGCTTATTCGCTACGATGATATCCTGCATCCCCATGCCCATCGTCATGCAGGTAATCCATCCGTCTTCGTCTTGCCGCCCCGACTTTTCTTTTGTAGCCAGCTGCGAAATTTCCGTGATTTCTTCGGGTTTTACGCCGTGGTTTTCTACCATATCATATAACAGCTTATCTGTGAAGGTCATCATCTGCGCATAATAATCTACGTATTTTTTCGATGCCAGGCCGATCTGCAGGTCCATTTCGTAGCCGGACATCTGAATGAAGGTTACCTTTTCTTTTGTAATCCAGTCCTTAAGGACAATGGGCTTTCCAGCGGTGGTCGCTGTAACGATGACATCCGCTTCCTTTACCGATTCTTCTACCGAATCGGAAGCGATAATCGTAATTTGATCTTTGAATTCCTCTGCCAGCTTCTGGCACTTTTCTATTTTCAGGTCTGCCATGTAGATGGTGTTTAGCTCTGGCAGCGCTTCCATCATGGCCATAACCATGGTCCGCCCGATAACGCCAGCGCCCACGAGGCACGCGGTCTTGCTGCCCTTTGGCGCCAGGTATTTCGCAGCTATGCCAGCCACAGCGGAGGTTCGCATGGCGGTGATGATGGTTCCGTCCATGATGGCCTTGGGCATAACGGTATGGGGATCGCTGAGTACGACAATATCTACACCCAGCGGCAGGCCGTTGTTTTCTGTCACATTGTATTTGGATTCCGCCGCCCACTTAAAGCCGGCGATGTTCTCCTCGCCGCCAAGCCACGTAGGCATGGAGTTAAAAAAGGTCATCCAGTCGTGGTTTTCCGGCAGGCCCAGCTTTACTTTGGGCGGGTTTTTTACCTCTCCCTTGCCCATCATAACGAAGGCTTTTTCTACTTCCTCCATAATCATCTTCATATCTAACAGCCCGCACTTAACCTCTTCTTCCTGGCTGATAAACAGCACTTCCGCCTTGCTCATTTCGATACCCTCCTGTTTCGTTTTCCTTTATTTTTAAATCAAACCCTGCGCCTGGGCATCCGCTGTCGCCTCTTCCAGCCATTGTTTGCACAATCCCTCTGCCTCTGCTTTCTTTACGATTTCGTTGAGTTTTTCCAGCAGAGCATCATTTCCCAGCTTGGTGGCGACTACGTTGCCAATTTCTTCGTTATCGAACATAAATTCCGGAATGGCGATTTCGTCGTAGGTCTGCGTATAGGATTCTGCTACGTTGACAGGCAGTGCCACACCATCCACTTTGTCCTGCAGCAGCATCATAATGCCGTCGCCAATGACGGAAATCGCCTCTGCGCTGGCACCTGTCAGCTGCGATGTGGTCATTTCCCACTGCGTGGTTCCGTTCTGCGCTGCGATTTTCTTTCCGTCGAAATCCGCTGCTGTTTTATAGTGATCCGCTTCTTCCTTCATAACCAGCACTGTCTGTGCGTGGCTGGCATCCTGATTGTAGTATTCGGAAAGCGCCATGGATTCTGCACGATCCTGCGTCCAGGACAGGCAGCTTGTCGAAATGTCGCAGCTTCCGCTTTGCACCGCTGCCAGGCAGGATTCGAAATTCATCTGTTCGATTTTTAATGTTACGCCTAACTCTTTAGCGATGTATTTCGCCAGTTCGATGTCGCTTCCCTTGACTTCGCCGCTGGCCAGATCCAGATATTCGTAGGGGGCATAGTCCGGGCTGATGGCTACGCTGATTTCGCCCTGATCCAGAATATCCTGCAATGAGGTGTCGCCACCGGTTTCGCCATTCTGCTGCTCCCGTTGCCCCTGCTGGTCGCCCTGTCCATCCTGGTCGTCGCCAGTATTATCCCCGCTGCCACAACCGGCAAGGGCTGCCATTGCCAAAAGCAAGGCCAATAATAACGCTGTGATTTTCTTTGCATTTCCTATTTTCATTTTTCTGTTTCCTTTCTTATCCTGCTTCTGATATTTTTACTGTTGTGCTATCTACCTGCGCCCGATAACGCGGGGCAGGCTGTTTAATATTGTCATCTCTGTGCTCTCGAGCGATGAGCCTACTATACCACTGCACAATGTATAAGTCAAGCATATTTATTCATTTTATCCTAAATTTTTTGTATTTATACACTATTTATTCGTATTATATATAAAATATGCGCATAGTTAAAATGTTATTCATTGCCAGAATTTTGTTGCATGTACGGCTATTTACGCAAAATAAAACCGCCGTATCGGGACTTCCTGAGATGGTCTCATTTGTCGCCGGTACAGGCGGTTCTTCGTTCGTATGTACTTTTACAGCCCCATGCCGGGATTGAGGCTCCGCATGGCGGCAATGGTTTTGCTGATCAGGTCGTCTAGCTCCCAGCCCAGCATGTCGGCTCCCTGCTGAATAACCTCGCGGGAGCAGCCTGCCGCAAAGTTCAGGTTTTTAAATTTCTTCTTTACGGATTTCAGCTCTAAATCATCTACGCTTTTCGACGGTCGCATGATGGCTACCGCGCCGATCAGGCCTGTCAATTCATCCGTGGCGAAAAGAATTTTTTCCATCATGTGTTCCGGCTTAATCTCCACCGTCAGGCCGTAGCCGTGGCTGCAGGTGGCGCGGATAATCCGTTCATCTAAATCTGCCTCTTTCATCAGCTCCTGCTGTTTGATGCAGTGCTCTTCCGGATACATTTCAAAATCCAGATCGTGGAGCAGCCCCACGACTTTCCAGAATTCTGCTTGCTCCGGGTCGTATTCCTGCGCAAAATAACCCATTACGCCGGATACGATTTCCCCGTGCCGCAGATGGAATTCATCTTTATTGTACGTTTGTAGCAGCTCCCGCGCCTGCTCCATATTTGGCACATAGCCCATTGGTCTGCCCTCCTTACATTAACGAAATACCAAAGCTACAAATGTCCCGACGATGGTCCACGCCAGGTACGTAAAAAGCTTCAGATATTTGGCAAAGCGGTTGATGGCGAGCATAGGCGCCACAATGGACAACAGCGGTGTTACGCCAATGATGATAAAAATCAGAATCGGAAACAGGTAGATCAGCTTCTGGTTGTGCTTTGTCAGCCGGGGGTTGAACATGCTTCCCAGCACAATGCCTATGATAAAATAAACGATGTACGTAGCCACAGAAGCCAAAAACAGCAGGTTTCCGGAGGCCCCCGCATAGATGTTAATCTGTGCGTCCAGCCACGCTCCGACAATCATGCAAAGGGTAATCAGAAGCGTTCTCAAAACGAGTGCCATGGGTATCTCTGCCCGCCTTTCTTTTTATACCTCTGCAATAACCTCGATTTCAATCAGTACATCCTTGGGCAGGCGCGCTACCTCCACAGCGGAGCGCGACGGATAAGCGCCTTCCGTAAAGAACGTGGCATAGATCGCGTTCATCGCAGCAAAGTCCTCCATGTTTTTCATAAATACGGTCGTTTTAATTACCTTATCCATGGAGCTGCCCGCTGCCTCTACAATCGCCTTTACGTTTTTCAGCGACTGCGTTGCCTGCGCTTCAATTCCCTCGGGAATCGTACCGGTCGCCGGATCTGCAGGGATCTGCCCCGAAGCAAACAGCAGATTTCCTACGATATTGGCCTGTGCATAGGGGCCGATAGCGGCCGGCGCATTCTGTGTCGAGATCGGTTTTTTCATAATATAGTCCTCCTTAAAATATAAAATCTATTATTCTTCGTCCGGCGCAAAGGCAAATCGCCCGCTGCCCGCCCGAACGTCAAATACAGTACTTTACAGCAACCGACAGGCAGTTATTCTTCCGGAAGCGTTTCCGGCGATACGGACAGCACTTCTCCGTATTTTTCTACCTGGCTGATCTGGATCTGCGATGCCTGTGGGAGCTCCTTTACATCTATCGCCTCCAGCAGCGTTTCGCTGATATATTCCGTTTCTATGACAGCACCATCGACGGTAATTTTGCTGTAGGGCGTAAAGTTTTCGCCCCGCACATACCACCGGTCTCCCGTACAGAACACATCTGTTGCGCGGATCTGCCGGACGCCCATTTTCATATCCGAAGGCACAAACGGGCTTTCACCCCCGTATACATATTGCTTTCCGTAAAGCATATCGTATTGCAGCGCTTTTAAATTGGAAATATAGCTGGTTTTCTCTGCCTGTGTCTGATGAAATTGCGTTATTGTCCCCACGTGAATATTCAGCTGCTTTAATATCTCCGCTGACAGCTGCCAGGCGTAGAGATCCTGGTCTTTTTGCTTCATGCGAAAATTGCTCCATACGACGTATTCCGTCTGGAACAGGTTGTGATTTGTCAGCTCGCTTTCCGAAATTCCCAAATTAGGAAGGTGGTCGCCATAAAATACCACGACAGTCGGCTCTTCATATGCGCTGAGCGCATCGGTCAGCTCCCCGATAAACTGATCCATCTCATACAGCTGATTTACATAATATTCAAACTGATACAGCCGCTCCTGGTCTTCCAGTCCACTGACTGTAATCACCGGATCTGTATAGACCTGCTTCGTCGGGTATTTCCCGTGCCCCTGCACCGATACGGTATAGATGTAATCGCGGCCTTCGCTGGCTTGCAACGCCGCCATGATTTCCTCGGTCAGCACCTGATCTCTGGCCCAATTTTTCGGCGTTTTCGTTACGTGAAGCATGTATTCCAGCGATGTAAAATCGTCGTAGCCCAAATTTTTATAAATCTGGTTTCGCCCGTAAAAAACACCGCGATGATTGTGAATCGCATGCGTCGTATAACCTGCTTCTTTTAAATTGTAGGCGATACTCTCCGTGGTTTTATCTTTTAAAACCGTTTCGAAGGGGTATTCTCCCGGCCCGAAAAAGCGAATGCGCATGCCGGTCATTACTTCAAATTCCGTATTGGCTGTACCAGCGCCCACCACAGGAACGGTCAGAAACCCGTCGCTTCCCCGTCGCTTAATGTGCCTCCAATTGGGCAGCGGATCTTCAGAATACTCCATCCATTTAATATACTGCGGGTCCATAAACGATTCTAACTGCACAAAAATGATGTTTGGAAGCTCCGCAGGTGTTTCTTCCGTCCATTCCTTATCCTCTTGCAGCTTTGCTAAAATGCCTTCCATGCGCTCCTGCGTATAATTAGGCGGCATCGTAACGCCCCGGTTCAGCCAGGTATTGCAGAAGCAATATGCAAAACCGTAGTGTTCGTATGCGTGGCCCAGATTGTTGAAAACCGCAGAAAGCTTGTCCGTTTTCAACCCGGTCTGCACTCCAAAGGCCAGGGATATCCAGCAAGTTGCTACAATAACCCCCCCTATTAGAAGATTTTGGGAAGGTGCCTTCGGCCCTTTTACAAATACGATGATTAAAATAGCAAAGATTGCCAGGATGCCAAACCCCATGGCATAGATCTGCCATGTAGTAAAATAATTAGGCAATACTCCCAGCCCGGTCTTCAATAAATCCAGATCATATGTCGTAAACGGCGTAATGCGGTAAGCCAATACCGCTCCGTTAATCGTTCCTCCCACTGCCCACAGCAAGGACAGCAGCGTACAGTAAAACAATCGCCTTCGGAACAGCACCCCCGGAATGAGAGATGCCAATATGATTAGCGTATTGATACCAAAAACCGCCAAATCTCTCCGGATAAATCCAATGCATCCGGAAACCCCCTTCTGATTCAGCAGCTCAATGTAGAGATTTAGCACAACCGCCAGTACGATCAGCTTCCACACAGGGCTTCGCCATATCTGCTTGTACATAATGTTTCTCCTTATAGCCTCCAATCTCTTCCCTTTTTAGAATCCCTCCCGATGCTTTCCTGCCTCCGGGGCAGCCTTTTTCTGTTATTTTGAAGCAACTGTATTCGCAATCGCAGCAAATTCCTCCATGGACAGCGTTTCTGCCCGGCGCATGGATGCGATTCCTGCCGACTCTAAAATTTGTGCGATTTCTTCTTTATTCTTTCCGCGCAAACCTGTCAGCGCATTCAAAAGCGTTTTTCTCCGCTGGCCGAAGCCCGCCTTTATCACTTCGAAGAACAGCGCTTCTTCCAGAAGTTCTACCGGCTTTTGCCTGCGCAGCCTCAGTTGTATTACCGCAGAATCCACCTTTGGCTGCGGAAGAAACACTTCTTTCGGCACGGTCGTTACATAAACCACCTGGCAATAATACTGCACAGCCACCGACAGCGCGCCGTAAATCTTCGACCCTGGCGCTGCCTCGATGCGCTGCGCCACTTCCTTTTGCAGCATAATCGTAATGCTGTCGCAGGGAACGCCCTCCTCCAGCAGTTTCATAATGATTGGCGTCGTAATGTAATAGGGGAGATTTCCGATGACCTTAATGCCTGCTGCCTGGGCTTGTCCGATTTTCCCGTGTTCACAAAGCAGCTGCGCTATATCGGTTTTTAGGATATCCCGATTGACGACTTCCACATTGGAAAACTCCGATAGCGTCTCTTTTAGAATGGGAATCAGGTTGCGGTCAATTTCCACACAAACGACCTTTCCTGCCCTTTTCGCCGCCTCTGCTGTCAGCACGCCCATACCCGGCCCGATTTCCAGCACCAGATCTTCGGGCCCGGCATCACAGCTTTCTATGATCTTGTCTACGATGTTGCCATCAGTCAGAAAATTCTGTCCCAGGCTTTTCGACAGCCGGAAATTATGTTTTTCTTTTATTCTTCGAATGGTAGTTGGCGCATACAGCTTGTCCATGCTTCGTTCAGCTCCTCTTTTGTAATTCCGTACTCGTTTAGACGCCGCAAAAACAGCCTGGTATTGCCGTACCCAATCCCCAGCCGGCGGCCGAGCATTGCCCGCAGCTTTGCAGAATCTCTCTCTCCGGTCAACCCAAGTCTCTGCATATCTTGGCTGTCAAAGACAGCCTTCGGTTGCGATACCGTTGCCCGGGCCCTTTCTAACGCGTCGGCAATGTCCTGCGGTTTGGCATTTTCAATGCCGATATCCCCATCTCTTTGCGCTTCCTCCTGCGTCAGATACGCCTGCTTTGCCTGCGGAAATGCATCGGTCAGCCGCTTGCGGATCTGCTGCCCGGCAAAATCCGGGTCGGTAAATACGATAATTCCCCGCTCTTTGTATGCTTTTTCGATCAGCTGCCACGTAGACTTTGCAATGCCAAACCCGTGGGTTGCGATGGTGGAGGCTTCTACCGCCCGATGCACCGCCCGTTCGTCGTCTCTTCCCTCTACTACAATTACTTCCCGAATCATTGATATCCTCATTCGTTGCTGCTGCCAGCCTGCCCCGCGCCATCTTCTGTCAGCGTTTCGCCGCCATCCGCTTCGCCTTCGTCCTTCCCTTCCTGTCCGATGGCAGCTCCTGTTGTTTTTGAATCCTCTGGCAGGATGTACACCATTTCACCGGGACGGATCATGTGCAGCTGTTCTCTAGCCTCTTGCTCTATCGCCTCTGGAGTTTCTACTTGTTCCAGCAAAAGCTCTAGCCTCTCTTTTTCTTCCTGGCGGCGGGCCAGCTCTTCGCGCGCCTGCTGCTCCTGTTCTTTCAACATTGTAATATTCCATACGCAGTAAACGATCACGCCCAGAATGCACGACAAAACAGCGAGGCAAATCAGCCGGCGCTGACGACTGCGGACCTTCCTCCGTTTGGAGTTTGCAATCCGCTCGGCCTTCCACTGCTTTTCTTCTTTTCGTTCGCGCTCCTGCTTGCGCTTTTCTTTTCGCCGCTGCCTGGCCTCGTCGATGGTAATGACATTATCTGCGGCGTCTCTCTTTGCCGTGCGGCTGTTTCGTTTTTCCATAGGCGCGTTCCTGCATCCTCTCTTCTGCAATAGCACTTCGTTTCATTATACCATTAGATATCGCAGAAAGAAAGGCCACAATTTGAAAGGAAAATGCTTTCTTCCACAGAAAAAATCCCGCTGCCAGCGCCACCAATCCGTGTGCGCTCCATTCGCCGTAAGCGCTGTAATAAAAAAACTCCGCCGCTGTAAAACCGGCGACAATCCAGAATAGTACCTCTTCCAGCCAGGCCGTAATGCCGCAAAGCCGCAAGCGCACGACAAACATCTGCTCTGCTGTGCGAAAAAGCCCGATTGTCATTCCACCAAGCAGCATAACGACGATTTCCAGCAGTTGTTGGCGCACCTGCCAGCTGATGCCGGACAAGCTTAATATCCATTCTTTCATCCGCTTATTTTAACAGCCTGGATAGCAGGCTTCCCTCCGCCCGATCTTTTTTCTGCGTATATACTGCCGATTGCACGCTGCCCGAAAGCACTGCTTTGCCCTCGTTAAGGTCCAGCTGCTGCATATGCAAATTCTGGCCCTTGATTAAAAGCCCCCCTTTGGAAAGCGTAAACAGCACCATATCCTCGCTGAAGCTGGATACGTCGTTGACATCCGTTACGACAAGCGATTCGCGATTATCAATGTATACCGTATGGCTGCGCCCGTTTGCAGCTGCCTTTTTTTCTTCCATAATTATGATACCTCCCATCGGCTGCTGATACAGTATATGCGAAAATGGGCGGTATTCAGAACGTACAGTCTAAAAATGCCGATCTGCCGGCAATCGGCAAATCAGCATTGTAATATATTCCGTGTACTTCGATCTTCTGCACTGCTTTGAGGGCTTTAATCAATTCCCCTCTGTCCGCGACGGATCGCCAACGGCAGCGCCACAGTTACGGTAGTCCCTCTGCCCTCCTGGCTTTCAATCGCGATAGTTCCATGGTGCTCCTCCACAATCTGCCGGGCGATGGCAAGCCCCAGTCCCGTGCCGCCCATGGCCCGCGAACGCGCTTTATCCACGCGATAGAAGCGTTCAAATACCCGTGGAATATCGCTTTCCGCAATGCCGATGCCGTTGTCGGAAACAACGATCTTTGCGTTGCCGCTGCTTTCAATCACATCAATATCAATGCGTCCGCCTTTATTGGTATATTTAATCGAATTGCTTAGAATATTTAAAATTACCTGTTCGATCCGGTCTTTATCTATCATTACCAGAATCTTTGCTTCGCTGTCGAATAATACATTCAAATGCTGTTGCTTCTGCCGGGCGCTGAGCTCAATTTTAGGAATGATAGATTTCAGCAGCGCAATGAGATTGCTCTCCTTCATGCTCCACTTTTCCTGCTGATGATCAATGCGGGACAGCTGCAGCAGGTCTTTTACCAGGCGGTTCATCCGATCGGCCTCGGTATTGATAATGGATAAAAAGCTGAGCGCTGTCTGCGGATCTTCCACCGCGCCGTCGATCATGGTTTCCGCGTAGCTTTTGATAGTCGTCAGCGGCGTTTTCAGCTCGTGCGATACGTTAGCTACAAAGTCGATCTGCATGTTTTCCAGTTTCTGACGTTCCGTAATGTCTTGAATAATGATGATGACGCCCATATCCTGGCCGCTTTCATCCTTAAAACGGTCGTAGCGCACAGCAAAGACCGAACCGCGAAAATCGAAGGTATCCTGCATGCCGCCAGGGCCGCGCGCCTGCAGCAGCGTTTGCAGCAGCAGCTGCTTTCCGTATTTTTCTATGATTTGATCGTAGGTACTGCCATCCAGATCCTCTGGCCGCAGGTCCAGCATCTGCATTGCTGCCGGGTTGATATGTATGATCTCCCCCGACAGGTTTACCGCCAAAAGCCCGTCTGCCATATACTTTAATATGGTTTCCAGTTTCGCCTTTTCATTTCTTATTTCCGACAGCGTAAAGTCCAGCTTTTCGCCCAGCAGGTTAAACATTTCTGCCAGCCGCCCGATTTCGTCGTCGGATTTTACAACCACCTTCTGGCTGAAATCCCCGTGGGACATGCGCTCTGCCTGCTTTGTTACATCGTTGATTGGCTCTGTAATGCTCCTCGAGGTCAGAATGCCTAAAATTGCGGTAATCAGCAGCGCCAGCACCATGGCATAGATAAAAATGTATTTGGTTTCGGCGGAAAAATCATAGATTTCCGATAAATCTGCCCGGATATAGATCGCACCGCGACACTGGCTGCCATCGTCGCCCCCAAAGGGATATACTAAATGCTTAATGGGGATGTTTCCTGAAAGCACTCCATCGGCCTCGGCCATCCGGCCTCCGATGATGGCTGTAGTCAGCACGCTGGTATTCAGCACCCGGGATGCGTTTTCGCCCGTCAGGTTTTCGTTTGTGGAGGCCACGATGGTAAAGCTGTTATCTATGATGGAAAGCTCCTCCGAAAACCCGAATTCCCAGGTATCAATGATGGTTTTCTGAATTTCGTTTTGATGCAGCAGCAGGTCGTCGTACTCCGAAAGCGTTTTCAGAAAGCTGCTGCGCTGCACTGTGGATGTAAGCTTGCTGCGCAGCGATTCCATCTGGTAGGTTTCCAAGCTGTTCATAATGAACACGGATACCACCGTCATAGAGATAAATACCAACAGAAAATAAATCAGGACGATTCTCCACCGCATGGAGCCAGCCCATCCGTTTTTTCCCTGCATGCGTTACGGCCTCCTGAAATAATATCCGATTCCTCTCTTTGTCATAATGTACTTGGGATCGCTGGAATCGTCTTCCAATTTCTCTCTCAACCGCCGTACGGTAACGTCTACGGTGCGGATGTCGCCGTAGTATTCGTAGCCCCAGACTTCTTCCAGCAGCTGTTCTCTGGAAAAGACCCGGTCTTCGCGCTCCGCCAGGTATTTTAGCAGCTCAAATTCCCGCAGCGTCAGCTCCAGAGGCGTTCCGCTTTTCCTGACCTCGTAGCGATTTAAGTCAATGGCCAGGTTTCCAAATTCCTTTACGTTTTCCGGCGCATCTGCAAGCGTTGTAATAAATTCCGAGCGTCGGATGTTCGCCTTAATCCTGGCGATCAGTTCGCGCATGCCAAATGGCTTGGTAATGTAATCGTCAGCGCCCAGCTCCAGGCCCAGAACCTTGTCCACCTCTTCTTCTTTTGCCGTCAGCATTAAAATCGGCACTGTGCTGACCTCTCTTACTTTTTTACAGACGGAGAACCCATCCATGACAGGCAGCATTACATCGAGAAGGATTAAATCCGGCTCCGAAGCGATGGCCTTCGTCAGCCCATCTTGTCCATCGTATGCGGTTTCCACCGCAAACCCTTCTTTTACCAGATTGAATTTTATGATATCGGAGATGGATTTCTCATCTTCGATAATCAGCACTTTCTTCTGATCCATAGCTCCTCCTTACTCCACCCTTTGATTCTCCTGCGACGCTGCCCCGACCCCAAAAGCCGGCAGGCAGGCACAGCCCTGAATATTAAGTATATCAGAAATTTTATTTTCCGTCAAAGAAGTCATTGCCACCGCAGTGATTTTTCATCGCGGCCACACCTGATTGCTTACCGGCTCTCCTGCTGAAAACCGCCGGATGTTCTCAATTCCGATCTCAGCGATGCGCCGCGTCGTTTCCTGGAAGTGATGGCCCCCGGCAATGTGCGGCGTGATATACGCCCCGCGGACCGTCCACAGGCGATGGTCCTTTGGCAGTGGCTCGGGGTCGGTTACATCCAATATTGCCGCAGCCAGCCGTCCGCTTTCCAAAGCATCGCACAGCGCCTGCGTATCTACGATCCCGCCTCGGCCGCCGTTGACTAAAATCGCCTGCGGCTTCATCATGTGCAGCTTCTCTTCGTCGATGAGATGGCGGGTTTCTTCGGTCAGCGGCGCTGAGATTACCACGATGTCGGCCTCGGAGAGAAGCTCTTTCCACGGGGCCGAACGGAATTCGAATACCTGCGCAAAGTGCGGCATTGGCCCGCTCACCGTCCGTTTAATGCCTTTTACTTTCGCTCCCATAGCGCTTAAGCGCAGCGCCATCTGCGTACCGATATCTCCCGCGCCGATCACCAGGGCACGGGTGCCGTAGATGCCGCCCACATCGCCGCCATCCGCCCATCGGCCTTCTTTCTGAGCCTCCCAATACCCATACAGGTTTTTCTGTACGGCAAGCAGTGCGGCCAGCATGTGCTCCGACAGTGCAATTCCGTAGGCACCTGTCGCGTTTGCTACGATTGTGCCCGCAGGCAGCACTCCAGGAACTGTATAATTATCGTAGCCGGCGCTTTCCAGCTGAAGGAAGCGCAGCTGTTTGCAGGCGGATAGCCGGGCAGGCGGCAGGTTGCCGAAAATGATGTCCGCCCGAGACAGCTGTTCGTCTGTTACCGTTTCTGCGCTCTCTGCTGCCACTGTCGCAGAAGGGCAGGCGCAGCGCAGCCTCTGCACATCTTCTTCTTTTATAGGTACTACTGTTACAATGAGCTCGTTCATATCCATTCCTCCATATGCCGCTGTGTGACTTTGTGCGCCAAGTATATTTATTATACACAATCTGCCGCGGTTTCACCACGAAACTTTTGAAATTCCAGCTTTTTTGCAGCGAAATCTTCTGTTTTGTTTGATTGTCTGCCGCCTATTCTACTGCATTTCCTCCAGCGGAGGTGAGGCAGAGTCTCACCAATTTTTCTTCTCCGCATAAAATGAAGCAAATCTCTTTGTATTGGAGGAAAATTTCATGCAAATTCATCCTCGTCTCGTGGAAAAGATGAGCGCCGGAGTGCAGACTGCGTTTCCGGTGATTTTATATTACCGCCATCCGATAGAGCAGGTGCGGCAGTGCATTGCCAGGCATTACGGGACGATTAAATACGAACTTCCCTTCATCAATGCCATCGCTTTAGAGCTTCCGGCGGAAAATATCGACGCTGTAGCGAAAAGCAGCATGGTACAGTGGATTACTGACGATGCTGCTGTAAGCAAAGTCGCACATCCGCACGCCTCTTGTACACCAGGTAGCTGCGGCCCCGAAATGACGGCGGCAAAGCAGGGCAGCACCTCAGGCAGTTTCGGTAGTTTCGGCGGCTTTGACAGCTTTGGCGGTGATCTGGTCGCAAGCGACCTGCCCTTTCAGGGATTTTATGAACGCCGTCCGCGGTTTCCGGTTTCTGTAGCCGCCATCGACACCGGCGTGGCCCTGCACCGTGATTTACTGGAACCCGCCAGCCGCATCCGCGGCTTTAAGGATTTTGTCGGCCGTCGCAGCGACCCCTACGACGACGACGGCCACGGCACGCACATCGCCGGCATCCTCTGCGGCCTGTGGGGAAAGGAGCGCCGCCCGGGGCCAGGGCTTGTAGCCATCAAAGCCCTGGACAGCGAAGGGAACGGCAACGCCTCCGACATTTTAGCCGCCATGCAGTGGACGCTGAACAACAGCCGGTATTACAATATCCGCGTTGTCAATCTGTCGCTGGGCATCTCTCCGGATCAGAATTACGATAGCGACCCGCTGGTCAGAGGCGCAGAAGCGCTGACGCGCCGCGGCCTGACGGTGGTGGCTGCCGCAGGAAACAGCGGGCCCGCCAAAGCTACCATCAGTTCGCCGGGCATCAGTCCTTATGTTATTACAGTAGGCGCTTCCGATGGCGTCCGCGTCGCCTCGTTTTCCAGCCGCGGGCCCGCCCCCAGGGGCATTATTAAGCCAGACTTAGTGGCTCCCGGCGTGGATATTATTTCGTTGGATGCTTCGCATCCTACAGGTTACATCGCCGAATCCGGCACCTCTATGGCAACGCCCTTTATCAGCCGGGCTGCTGCCGCCCTATACGCTTCGTTTCCGCGACTGGACCCGGTTTCTGTCCGACGCATTCTTCTGCGCGCCGCCGTGCCTTTGCCCGGCGAACCGGCTACAGCCCAGGGGCACGGCCTGTTTTTAGAATAGCTGTCCGCTCTGCAAACCGGATTTCCCATAAAAATACAGACTCGATTTCTGCAAAGCCATTGATTTCTTTTTCTTCGTATGGTAGGGTGAAGGAAATAAGCGCTGTTCTGCCCGCTGCAGAACAGGGCAGTTCCGCAGCCGCCTGGCTGCCGGAAGGAAAGGAAACGACATGAGCCAGGAAAAAATCAAAGAATTTATCGACGGTATGCATTTAGATCAGGATGTATCTATTGAAGAATTCCATCGCGCGGTTAAGGCCGCTTATAAGGATCGCTCTACGCAGATCTATTTTATCTGGAAGGCGCTGAAAGAACTGTATCCGGAGGTGGATGCCAACAAGGTAATCCGCGCCGGTTCTTACGCCTTCGGTCTTTATCAGGGAAATAAAATTGCCAAAGCCTGTGGCGGCGGCGAAAACGTAGGCCCGCAAGAAGCCCTTTTAGGGCAGACCTCCAAGGGTGGCCTGCTGGTATTTGAGCAGGAAATCCAGGAACTGACCGACCAGAAGGCAGTAAAGCTGTTCCGCGCCTGCCCTCATGTCGAAGCTTTGCAGGAACTGGGCGAAAGCCCCGAAACCATCCGCATGTTCTGCCGCGATATGCTGGGCGCCTGCGACTATGCGATCTGCGCCCCATTCCCCAATGTATCCATCGACTTCCCCACCACGGTGGCCGATGGAGAAGGGCAGGGCTGCGCCATGACGATTTGCAGAAAAGACGGTTCTGCCAAAGAATAGGCGGCTGATTCTATCGTGGTTTTCACAAGCTTCGATGCGGTTTTTACAAACCGCGTGGGAGCTTGTTTTTTATAAACAAAATGCAGCCCTCACCCTGTCGCATCTTCTCCCGAAAGTGTTTCTTGTTGCAGGTATTATAGCGAAATGAAAGTGTTCTTCCAATCGCCGGACGGCACTAGCTGCAGGTATACTTTTCTCAAAATCGAATTAAATAGATAAAAAACATATAAAATAGTTATAAAACAAATCAAATATAGATAAAATTAGAAGAAAAACATACGAATTTTAATGGCATGTTTCTTGCTTTAAATAAATGGAAATAATCAATACTCTTTTATCTCATCGGTCAGAGAGGAGGAACGATGGACGAACCGAACAGGGAAATCCTTCTGGTTACGGGAAGCAGCAATACGCAGGCGGCCGTAGCCAGGCAGCTGCGGCAATATTTGAAAGAAACCATCACAATCATCCCCTACATGGTGGATGAACAAAGCGAACGCTTGCGCGGAACGTATTTTACTATATTTTCCAGCGAAGAAGTATACGACGATTTTCTCAATCTGGGAAATGCGGATTGCATCAAGGATTATATTATCGCTACCAGAACAATTCTGCACGATAAAATGGACAAAATGCTGATGCTTCCCCGCCGCGAACCGATTTTATTTGTCAACGATTCGTGCCAGAGCGCACAGGAAGGAATTGAAAACCTGAAGAAAATCGGATTTGATTTTCTGGAATACGTTCCCTACTATCCGGGAAGCAGCGTCAATCTGCGGGGCATTAAAATCGCAGTTACGCCGGGCGAAATGGATAAAATGCCGAAGGGAATCGAAGAAGTTTACGACATCGGCGTAAGGATTATAGATTTTTCCAGCATCATCCGCATTCTGAGAAAGCTGTCGCTTTTGGACGACCGCGTTCAGCAATTTGCCGACCTGTACATAGAAAGCGTGATGGATTTTGCCAGACGGGTTTCCAATGTAGCCAACGAAACCACGCTGCTAACCAAAACCGTGCGCACGGAAATCATCGGCAAGGGGTATTACGCCAAGTACCAGTTCGATGACATCATCGGAGCCACGGCAGAAATCTGCGATATTAAAGATATCGCGCACAAAATTGCCAAAACGGATTTAACAGTGCTTATCGAGGGGGAAAATGGCACGGGCAAAGAACTGTTTGCCAGCGCAATCCACAATGCCTCTGCTCGAGTAAAGCATCCCTTTGTCGCCATCAATTTCTCTGCACTGCCCGACGAACTGATCGAATCGGAGTTATTCGGTTATGAAGAAGGCTCTTTTACCGGGGCCAAGAAAGGAGGAAAAATCGGCCTGTTTCAGCAGGCCAACGGAGGAACGATCTTTCTGGATGAAATCGGGGATATCTCGCTGAAAATGCAGGCCAAGCTGCTTCGCGTCATTCAGGAAAAGGAAATTATGAAGGTAGGCGCCGACAAAATCATCCCTGTGGATGTCAGAATCATTGCTGCCACTAACCGGGACTTAACATCCATGATCGAAGAAAAAACCTTCCGCAAAGATCTGTACTACCGGTTGAAGATGGGATATATCCACATTCCGCCTCTGCGCGACAGAAAACAGGATGTCCCCCTGTTGATCCGCCACTGGCTGAATGTCGATTCGAATGGAAATATCCAAATCGACGAGGAAATCATGCAGCGCTTTATGGAACACGATTGGCCCGGCAATGTGAGAGAGCTGCAAAATCTTGTAAAATATGCCCTCGCCGTCTGCTCGCAGCAGAAAATCACGTGGAAGGACCTTCCCTACGGCAGTCTGATGCAGCTTAATACAGCAAAAGAAACGGAAACAGAAGCTCCAGCAGCGAAAAGGGCTCTGCCTCCACCAGACAGCGAAATTTCTCCAAACAGCGCCCAACAGAGCCCTTCCGATCAGCTGCATGGCCAGATTCTGCGCCTCGTTTCTCAGATGAACCGGCAGGGCCGGCTGGCCAGCCGCCGTCTGCTTATGGAACAGCTGACGCAGGCCGGATGCGCCATCAGCAGCTACAAGCTGCGGAAGGTTTTAGATGAACTGATGCAGAAACATCAGCTGCGCATCCCCGAAAGCAGCTACGGACTGGAAGTCGTCGAGATGGTGGAGAGCAAAAGCGAAGGCAACAAATAAAAACGACCAAGAAATGATTTAGAGGACATGTGTGTGAAAAAACAAAAGGAGGACGGAAATGAAACGAACACTGAAAAAGTGGTTGTCACTTATCATGGTGATTTCCTGTGTTCTTACCTGCATTCCAGCGGCTTCTTACGGAGCTTCTGATGCAGCAAAAACAAGCGATCTGACCGGCCACTGGGCGGAGGAAGCCGTTCAGGATATGATGCGCTGGAACGTCATCAACGGATATAAAGACGGGAGCTTCCAGCCCAACAAGCCCGTCAGCAGGGCGGAATTTATCGCCATGGTCAACCGCAGCTGCGGATTTACAGAGGAAGCGGCAATTTCTTTCAGCGACGTTTCTTCTGGCAAATGGTATTACAGCGACATCGCAAAGGGAATCAAGGCTGGCTACATTTCCGGCTATCCCGATCAGACCTTCCGACCGGACCGGCAGGTCAGCCGGTTCGAAGCGGCCAGCATACTGATGAAGGTCTACGGCCTCGATGCCGACGAAACAGCAGCGGCAGAGTTGCAGGATGTCGCATCTATTCCCGCCTGGGCCAGAGGTGCCGTGGGCGCGGTAGTACAAGCCGATCTCATGGAAGGCTATTCCAATGGCGCTTTCCAGGGGGCAAAGCCCATCACCAGAGCAGAATCGGCGGTGGTTCTGCACCGGCAAGCGAAGGAACAGGCGGAAAAAACCGGCCAGACAGAGACAGAAAACCAGCAGCCGCAGACCCCGCAGCAGCCTTCTACCGGCTCCAGCGGTGGAAGCAGCAGTGGAGGCAGCCACAGCGGCGGAAACAGCGGCAGCAAAAAACCGGATATTTCCAAGTATTCGGCAGCGTTCCGCGCCGATATTCCGCAGCAGGGCATCGTGAAAGCGCTTTTCATCTATTCTGAGGACCTTTTGTACCGCGACTCCATTCAGAATCTAAAGCGTGACTTTGTGGTAAAGGATGGCGTTGCGACAAGCGATGTCAACAAAGATAAGCTGACGGTAGAAAAAGCGGAGCTTTTGATTCAGGAGCACAAGGCGAAGGAGCTGACCGGCGCTATCGCAAAAGGAACAGCCATCGCTTTTGATAAAAACCAGCTGACGCTGGAAGGTAAGCCGCTGGGAAAGGGAATTTATTATCCTTACGTCGTTACCATCGACGAAAAAGGTGCGGTAGAAATTTACGACTCGATGGAATACATCATTACGGCGGCTGACCCGACACCGAAAAAGACGCAGATCAGAGGCGGCAACGGCATCGTATGGCCCATCGGTGGTGCAACTTCGCAAGAAAACTATGCGTATATCGCGCAGCAGGCATCCGTCGGTCTGCCGGAAGGACAGCGGCCGAAGGTAGCTATTCTCAACAGCTCCAGAGATTACGATACCGCTCTTACCTACATGTACGATATGGAAGACGATCCCGATTTCGGCACCTACGAAACCATCTTCGGCGACCTGGGCATGGATATCGTGTGGATTCCTCTCAATTACGACAGCCTGTACTATTTTGAAGATGTTTCGTACTATCCGGAGTTGATTAAGACCTGCGATGCCGTTTATCTGATGGGCGGCGACCAGATGCTTCACGCCAGATGCCTTTTGAACGAAGACGGAAGCGCTAACGCTTACCTGAAAGCCGTTCAGTATGTTCTCAACCGCGGCGGTTTCGTTACAGGAACCAGCGCCGGATGCCACATTATGAGTCATTCCATCTTCGGTCTTGGTGTTTCTTACGACGCTATGTATCTGAACCAGAAAGGACAGTGGGCGGATATCAGCGAATTGCTGGATAACGGCGAAACGGAAGGCTATGTGGATGGAACTAACCTCTACACCTACGGCGCAGGGCTGATTCCGGAGGGCTATCTCTTAGAGAGCCACTTCGATGCCCGCGGACGCCTGGGACGGCTGATCGCCGGACTGCGCGACGGCTACGAAAACGTAACGGTAGGCATTGGCCCCGATGAATCCACCGGCGTGCAGCTGCAGGAAATCGACGGCGAAACCATCGGAACCATCGTCGGCCCCAGAGGCGTATTCTTTGTAGACGCTTCGCAGGCAGAATACGGTCCAGCCGCCGGTGATGCAGCAGATGCTTCCGAATACTTCTCCGTAAAAAATCTGCGCATCGACTATCTGACCGAAGGCGACACCTATAATTTCGATACGAAAGAAATTGTCATTGCAGAAAACAAAACCGCAGTGAAAGAAACCGGAGACGAAAAATACATGACGATCAATGTCTTCGGCGCTTACGAAACCACTAAAACCATTCTAAATCTGGCGCAGTCCACCGCGGATAAGGCCACTGGCATTTCTGGTGGAGAAGACGATTCCGTCAACTTCTGTCTCACCTTCGAAAAGGGAAAGGACTTCGAAGCGAAATCTGACGGAAGCGGCTATGCGGATACGCCGGAGCTTGATGGATACGACCGGGTTTCCGTTACAAATATGATTGTTTCTGTAGAAAACATCGGCGGGATGCCCACAGATGGCGATGAGACTGCACCTGTGATTGGTTATGTCAAGCACTACAGCAAAGCTTATACTGCCTGGATCGGCATCACCGACGATTTCTCCGGCATCGACGCCTCTACCGTTAATGCAACAACTGTAAAACTGATCAGCGACACGACCAAACTGCACAGAGATCCCAAATACAGTAAGGGGGACGGAGAAATTGAAGTAACCGTTAAACAGAATGAATTCCTGCCCGGCGACCTCATTCACATCGAAGGCGTTAAGGACAGGGCCGGAAACGTTGTAGAGACTCAGACCTGGGAGAAGCAAGAGGACGGCAGCTGGAGAAAAGTAGAAGAGCCGGCCGAAACACCGGATGCAGAAGCGCCGGACGATGAGAAAACCGAGGAAACCCCGGTGGATACGCCTCAGGAGGGCGACGAACCGCAGGTGGAAGAAGAGCCCTCAGCTGGCGATGAATCGCAGGCAACAGAAGAAAAGCCTTCCGCAGGCGAAGAGCCTTTGGAAGAAGAATCGCCAGCAGGTGACGAGCCACAAGTAGAAAATGAATCTCAGCCAGAGGATGATTTGCAGGCGACAGGTGATGAGCCTCAATCAGAAGGCGAATCCCAGCCAGAAGCAGAAACGACTTTGTAGAAACGATTTTTTAGGACAGAAAAGAGCGCGCTTTATAGATAAGCGCGCTCTTGATTGCTTTTAATATATCTTGAATATGCTCAATTTTTACAAAAAATGAAAGAAGCACAGAAGAAAATAAACTCCATGCTTCTTTTTTATATAATGAGAAAGAAGATAAGCAGCACTGTGCCTTAAATACAGAAACAGGCGGCAAAGTGTCCCGGCGAAATCTCCCTCCACTCCGGTGTCTTCGTGCTGCATTCATCCGTACAGAGCGGACACCGCCTGGCAAAACGGCATCCCGGCTTTACATCAATAGGGCTTGTAACTTCTCCCTGAATCAACTGGGCCGGGGTTCCCCTGTATTTCAAGTCTGCCCTGGGAATGGCAGACAGCAGGGCCTTTGTATAAGGATGTACCGGATGTAAAAATAATTCCTCCGATTCTGCATATTCTACACATTTTCCCAGATACATCACCATAATCGAATCGGAAATGTGCTTGACTACGGATAAATCGTGAGTGACGAACATGTACGACAGGCCGAACTGGTCCTGCAAATCCATCAACAGGTTTAAAATCTGCGCCTGAATGGAGACATCCAGCGCCGATACCGGCTCATCGCAGACAATAAAGCGCGGGTTTAACGACATGGCCCGGGCGATACCGATTCTCTGCCGCCGTCCGCCATCCAGCTCGTGGGGGTAGGAATTGGCAAAGCGCTGGGCTAATCCCACCTGTTCCATCAGCTCTGCCGCTTTCTCAAAGGTTTCGCGCTTGGATTTATAAACTTTATGGATAAACATGTATTCTGCAATGGTTTCGATTACTGATTTCCGGGGATCGATGCTGGAATAGGGGTCCTGAAATACGATTTGCATATCCCGCCGCAGCGCCCGCATGGCTCTTGGGCTGTAATCTGTAATATCCTGTCCGTCGAAATAAATTTTTCCGCCAGTGGGTTCGAGCAGCTTCAATATCGTGCGACCCAGGGTTGACTTGCCGCAGCCGGATTCCCCCACAACTCCCAGCGTTTCGCCTGGATAGATTTCGAGGTTGATTTTGTCTACAGCATACAGTTTCGACCCGCCCTTCAGCTTAAACAGCTTTTCCAGCGCTTCCGTTTTTAGAATCGGCGTTTTTCCTGCGCGCTCCATTACTCAGCTCCCCTTTCCTGCTCTTTCTCCGACGAGGCAAACAGATGGCAACGCAGCTGATGCGTTCCCCAAGCGGTAAGTACCGGATGTTCCTTTGTACATATTTCCCTGCACTGCCCGCACCGGGGAGCAAAGGCACATCCTTTTGGCAAATTTGCGGGGTCTGCCATCAGACCCGGAATCGGCTTCAAACGGTCTGATTTTTTATTGATATCCGGGATGGACTGAAATAAGCCAGTGGTATATGGATGGTGCTGCTCGTTCAGAAAAATATCCTCGACAGTTCCCGCTTCGATGATTTCCCCCGCATACATAACGGCAACATCGTCGCAGGTCTGCGCCACGATGCCCAAATCGTGGGTAATCATCAGCATGGAGGTTCCTAAGCGGTGCTTTAAGTCGCTCATCATGGCCAAAACCTGCGCCTGGATGGTTACATCCAGCGCCGTGGTCGGCTCGTCGGCAATCAGCAGCGCCGGCTCGCAGCAAATCGCCATGGCAATTACTACGCGCTGTTTCATTCCACCGGAAAACTGATGGGGGTATTCCGCTTTGCGCGATGCTGGTATTCCCACCAGATTCAGGGTGCTGTCCACCTTTTCCTCGACCTCTCTGCGCGGCAGATCCGGCTCGTGCAGCCGGATGACCTCCGAAATCTGTTCCCCTATTGTCAATACCGGATTTAAGCTGCTCATGGGGTCTTGAAATACCATGGAAATCGCGTTTCCCCGCAGCGCCCGCATCCAGTTTTCATCGACCTCCAGGAGATTGTGGCCCTCAAAGAAAATGCTTCCGCCCCGGATTTTCCCCGTCATTTCCGGTAACAGGCGCAGGATGGAAAGCGCCGTTGTAGTCTTTCCCGCCCCGGTTTCGCCCACCAGGCCCAGCGTGCGCCCCCGAAGAATATTCAGGTCGATGTGGTTGACTGCCTCGATTACCTCTGCATCGGTTTGATAGATTACTTTTAGGTCTTTGATTTCTAAAATGGTTTCTTTCGTTTTGTCTGTTTCGTTCCGACTCATAGCCTTCCTCCCGGTTTACGATTTTAAGTGAGGATCCAGCGCATCCCGCAGCCCGTCGCCCACCAGATTGATGGAGCATGCGCATAAAACGATTGCCGCTGCCGGAAAGAATATCATGTGCGGGGCTACCCGCATTACCTCTCTGGCCTCCGACAGCATCATCCCCCATTCCGGATGCGGTGCCGGCATCCCCAGCCCCAGAAACCCCAGGGTGGATTCGTAAATAATAATCCGGGCCACATTTAAGGTAACGTTAATGATAATTACTCCTACGGCGTTTGGCAAAATATGAGAGCAGATAATCCTCGCGTTGTTTGAACCTCCGGCCCTGGCTGCCTCTACGTAGTCCTGCTCGGCCAACGTCAGCACCTGCGACCGTACCAGCCTTACGTAATTGGGAAAGAAGGAAATCGTCAGAGCAATCAGCAGGTTGACGAAGTTCGCACTCAGGGCAAATACCACTGCCATGGTAAACAGAATATCGGGAACGGACATAAATAAATCCAGAGCTCTCATAATAACGCTGTCGATGATTCCGCCAAAGTACCCGGCCACTGCGCCTAACAGGCTTCCTACTACGCAGGAGCAAACCGTGGCCCAGAGGGCGATGCTTAAGGAGGTCCGCCCGCCGTGAACGATGCGGGCCAGGATATCCCTTCCATAGGTATCGCAGCCAAAAACATGCTCTGCGCTGGGGCCTGCGAGGGCGCTGCGCACATCCTGTTTAATTGCTGCCTCATAGGGGATTAGCAACTCCGCACACAAAAGCAGAACAACAATCATCAAAAGCAGTATCAATCCGATCAGAGCGCCTTTGCTTTTCCGAAAGCGCCGCCATATCTCTCCAAACCGGTTGGATCGTCTGTACCGGTTGCTATCCACCGCCTGTACAGCTTTCTTTGCGCTTCTCATGTTATTTTCCTTTCATTTTTACGTATTTCGCCTTAATCCGAGGATCAATAAACGCATAGATTACATCTACCACCAGCATAATGACAGCAAAGCAGACGGAAAGCAAAATCGTACCGCCGATGATGACTGGCTCGTCCTTAAAAGGAATCCGGTCTACGATCAGGCTGCCGATTCCCGGCAGGGAAAACAGTTTTTCCACTACTACAGCACCGGCAATCAGAGCGCCCAGCGTCAGTCCCATCTGCGTTACCACCGGCAGCATGGCGTTCTTCAGTGCGTGCTTCCAGATGACGGTGCGTTCCGGCGCACCTTTTGCTCTGGCCGTGCGCACGTAATCCTGGCGGATGGATTCTAACATAGAGGATTTGGTAAACCGCATATTCTGCGCTGCCGGCGGAATGGCCAGCGCCAGCATCGGCATGATGTAGTGCCTCAGCGAGCTGGCTCCGTAAGAGGGCAACCAGTTTAATTTCAGGGCGAAAATGTAGAGAAGAAGCATTCCGACCACAAATCCGGGGATGGCAGCGATTAAAAAGGATATGACGGAAGGCACTGTATCCCACAGGGAATACTGCTTCACTGCCGCGTAAATTCCCAGCGGGATGCCGATCACCGCCGAAAGCAGCGCTCCCATCAGCGCAAGCCTTACCGAAAATCCGTATCTTGGCCAGATTTCGGCAAAGACCGGTTGTTTGGTAAAGTAGGAGATGCCAAAGTCCCCTTTCAAAAATAAATCCTGCACATAGTTGACAAATTTCTGTAAAAACGGAAGGTCGTATCCCAGCATGTGGTTATACGCATCCACATCGGCCTGCATGGCGTTGGCCCCTAAAATGGCCCGTCCGGGATCGCCCGGCGTAATGTTCATAACTGCATAAATGATAAAGGTTACTCCTAATATGGTAGGAATCAGGAAAAGCAGCCGTTTTAAAATATATTTATACATAGACGAATCTCCTTTGCATCTCCCGTTTTTCTATTTCCCTTCGGGATTGAGACGATTCTAAACGGAAACTGCTGCCGCAAATTGAGGCAGCAGTTTTTTGTTGTGGTGCTATTTCCAGCTCAGGCTGTACAAGTGATAATACGTCGGACAGATATCCCCGGGATTGACATCTCCGCTCCAGCATATGCCCACCGGTGCGTGGAACAGGGGGAACAGCGTAGCACTGTCCTGAACGATGTTCCAAAGCTCCGTATAGTATGTTACTCGTTCCGCTGTGTCGGAGGTTGCCACGCCCTGGTCAATCAGCTCTTCGATGCGCTCGCCGTCGAAGGGGCTGCCTTCGCATCTGTAGCGCACGACCGCCATGCCCACGGACTCCGAGTGTACCTGCTGGCGGATGTTGTTGAAATCGTAGTTTCCGCTGTCGGCAAAGATCGCCATATCATAGTCGTAGCTGTGCATTCTGGGCGAAGCGATGGCAATATCCAACACCTCTACGCCGCAGGTAAGGCCAACTTCCGCTAGATTTGCCTGAATGACCTGTGCGATTTTAGCATTTTGTCCCGTCTGTGCGCCGTAGGTGAGGATGGTTCCGATGTCCACACCCTCCGAAAGCTGTGCTGCGGTCAGGCCGGCCTCTAAAAGCAGTTCCTTTGCCTTTTCGGGATCGTATTCGTACAGTTCAAAGCCTTGATCCGATGCTTTTGGCGATGTAGGGACGTAATCCGACGGCATGTACTCCTGTGCGATCACGCCCCGACCGCCGACCACTGCCAGGTTTAAGCCCTCTTTGTCGATGGCATAGCAGATGGCCCTGCGGACCAATTCGTCTGCTAAAATGCCGTTGTTTGCCTTGGATTCCCAGTTGATGGAGATGCAGCGGATGTTATTTCCCATAACCATGGTGCAGTTGTCTCCGGCAGCGGCTGTCAGGACATCCCATTCCGCTGTGGGTGCGTCGTGCAGATAGTCGATTTCTCCGTTTTCGTAGGCGATTACCGCGGCGGAATCCTCGCTGATGACAACGTATTCCACGTTTTTAATCGCTGGCTCTCCCCGCCAGTATCCGTCGTATGCCTTCAGCTTGATGCTGCTGGCCATGTCGAAGTCCGTAATCATGTACGGGCCTGTGCCCGCCGTGTGCGGCGCGGTTCCGAAAGAGGCTCCGGCTTCCGTTACCTCGCGCTCGCTGGAAATTTTGATGGTAAAAAACGTATGTGCAATGGGAGAATACGGATATTTCAAATCGAATTGCACGGTTTTATCATCAATTTCCGATACGCTGTCGATCATGCTGGTAACGTAATTAAAGCGGGGATTTTCCATGGCCTTGCGGTAGCTGTAAACTACGTCGGAGGCTTTCAGCGCATCGCCGTTTTGGAAGGTAGCATCCTGCAAAGTTACCGTATAGTGCAGCTGATCCTCACTGATTACCACATCCTTTGCCAGCAGGTTGACATACCCGCCCTGCGCTTCGTTAATTCCATAGAGCCCTTCGAATACCTGGACAAACGTAATCTGCATATCTTCGCTTTCCGTCGTCTGTTCCCAGTCGGTAGACATCATGGCATTTTTCTTTCTGACTTTAAGAACCCGGTCTTCCGGGTTTTGTGCATCCGTTTCTGCCGGACTGTTGCAGCCGCTGAATACAATTCCCAATACCATAAGCAAGCTCATTAGCAACGCCAGTTTTTTCTTCATTTTTTTCTCCTATCTCTGCTGTATGCGTATACCGGTTTTCGAAGCGAAGGCTTCCTGGACATCATCAATGGAATAATTCGATCAGCTCCGGAGATGTAAACTGCTGGATTTCGAATTTATAGCCTGCCGGTCCTGTACAGAATACAGAGCGGATGGGTATTTCCTGCCCGTCGTAGATATCCTCTACATCTTTTACACCGGAGGCCACCAGATGGGCGTGTACTTCTTCGATATTATCCACTGTTAAGCTGATGAGAAGCCCGCCTCTGCATTGGATCTTCAGCGTTGTATGCGTTTCGTCCACCGCGCCGACAAAAGCCTTTTCCGCCGTTTTCCACACGTAAGCCCATCCCGTATCCATCACTCTTTCCAGCCCTAAAATTCCCTCAAAGAAATCTGCGGCTTCCTGGATATCTTCAAAATACAGAAAGGTTACCTGCGATAATGCTTTCACATTCATTTCTCTTTCCTCCTTTACAGGGTTCCTTAACGGTTTGTTACTCAAATTATACTTACATTATTCGCCCCGTTCTGTAAAGCAATTTACAAAATGCGTCAGATTTTTCTGAATCCGCTGCCGCACATGCGGCCCGGGGCTTTTCAAATTCGTTCTGCGGCTTTGAAATCCGCGCTTTCTGTGATAAAATAAAACTGTATATTCCCGATTCTGCGAAACGAAACAGGAGGTTTTATGTACAGCGACAGAAATGTTCCCGGTATTTTTCAATATACGATTGACAACTCCCCGTGGATTGAA
>CATJIF010000112.1 GCA_949740445.1 uncultured Peptostreptococcaceae bacterium
GCGCTGCGCAGGGAAGAAAAGAAGCTCGGCTGGCAGCCGGTGGGCTCTATGAGCCTGCCGGAGGCCGAGCAGGTTTCGAGCCGATTAGATGCTATCCAACAGCGCATGAAAGAGATTACTGGCGAGATTATCGGACAAGTGCATCAGTTGATGTTGGAAATGTACGTCGGAGGCGAAGGGCAATAGAAAAAGCGCCTTGCGAGCGGACACTCAGCAAAGGCGCAGATGTAATACTACAATGACAGGATACAACAGGAGGCATCGAAATGTCAATTAAAATTCATCGGTTGGAACTGGAAAACGTAAAACGGATCAAAGCGGTGGTGCTGGAGCCGACGCCAGAGGGGTTGACGGTGATCGGCGGCAGAAACAGGCAAGGCAAGAGCAGCGTATTAGACGCCATTGCCTGGGCGCTTGGCGGGAATAAATTCCGTCCCAGCGAACCACGCCGGGACGGCTCTGTGGTGCCGCCATCGCTACGGATCGAACTGTCCAATGGACTGATCGTGGAGAGAAAAGGAAAAAACAGCGATCTGAAGGTGCTCGACCCTTCCGGCAACAAGGCGGGACAATCATTGGTGGATGAGTTTGTGGGCCAGCTGGCGCTGAACCTGCCGAAATTTCTACAGGCCAGCAGCAAGGACAAGGCGCAGACATTGCTGCAGATCATCGGTGTCGGCGACAAGCTCTACGAGTTAGAACAGAAAGAGCAGCAGCTGTATGCCCGCCGGCACGAGATCGGGCGGATCGCCGACCAGAAGGAAAAGCACGCCGCGGAACTGATCGAGTATCCGGAAGCATCGGCTGAGCCGGTGTCAGCGGCCGCGCTGATCCATCAGCAGCAGGAAATTCTGGCGCGCAACGGCGAACACCAGAGACTGCGGGACCGGGCCGGCCAGCTGCAGCAAACGGAGCAGCAGCTGCGGGAGCGTATCACGTATCTGGAACAGCAGCTGCAGGAGGTGCGCAGGCAGCATACAGAGGTTCTACAGGACTGGGAACTGGCGCAGAAGTCAGCGGCAGAATTGCAGGACGAATCCACAACAGAGCTGGAAGAAAGCATCGAGCAGATTGACCTGGTAAACCAGAAGGTGCGGGCCAATCTGGAGAAGGAACGGGCAACACAGGAAGCAGCCGACTATAAAGCCCAGTATCTGGATCTGACAGAGCAGCTGCAGCAGGTACGCCAGAAGAAAACGGACTTGCTGGAAGGAGCGGATTTGCCGCTTCCGGGACTGTCCGTATCGGAAGGCGAGCTGACCTATCAGGGATACCGTTGGGACAACCTGTCCGGTTCGGACCAGCTGCGAGTAGCTACTGCTATTGTACGCAGACTGCATCCGCAGTGCGGTTTTGTGCTACTGGATAAATTAGAGCAGATGGACCTGCAGACGCTGCAGGAGTTTGGCAGTTGGCTGCAGGCAGAGGGCCTGCAGGCCATTGCCACAAGGGTCAGCACCGGCGGTGAATGCAGTATCCTCATCGAAGACGGGTATAGCAGCACACCAGAGACGCCTGCGATGGCGGGCGTCTCTGGTATATGGAAGGCAGGTGAATTTTAGATGGAAATCATTCGGGGGAAACAACCCGGTGCACAGAAAGTAGTGATCTACGGGCCGGAAGGCATCGGGAAATCCACGCTGGCGTCCCGGTTCCCACAGTCGCTGTTCATCGACACTGAGGGATCGACCAGGCACATGGATGTGGCCCGGCTGCCGAAACCGGGCAGCTGGAGCATGCTGCTGGAGCAGGTGGCCTATGTGAAACAGCATTCGGATTGCTGCCGGACGCTGGTGATCGATACAGCAGACTGGGCGGAGCAACTGTGCATGGAAGCGGTGTGTGCTGGCAAGCAGGTGAAAGGCATCGAGGATATCGGCTACGGCAAAGGGTACGTGTATCTGGCGGAGGAATTCGGCCGCCTGTTGAACCGCCTGCACGAGCTGAACGAGTTGGGCATCCATACTGTGTGCACAGCCCACGCGCAGATGCGCAAATTTGAGCAGCCGGATGAAATGGGCTCCTACGACCGCTGGGAGCTGAAGCTGCAGAAAAAAACGGCGCCGCTGCTGAAGGAATGGGCGGATCTGGTGCTGTTTGCCAACTACAAGACCTATGTGCTCAACGTGGACGGACAGGGTGCGGAGAAGGGAAAGAACAAGGCCACTGGCGGCAAGCGCGTCATGTACACCACGCATCACCCTTGCTGGGACGCAAAGAACCGCATGGGACTGCCGGAGGAACTGCCCATGGAATATGGGCAGATCGCATCCATATTCGAACCGGCGCTGGCAGGAAAAGCACCAGCAGCGGAAACGTCGGCAAAGAAACCTGCACCGCCGCAGGAGCCGTCTGCGCCGGCAACGGCCGCAGAAAAACCGACCTCACAACCGCCGGTACCACCTGCGGCAAAAGAGACTTCACAGCCGCGGCAGAACAACACCGTTAGCGAGCGAAAAGAAGCGGCAAAACCGACAGCTGGCGACAGCAGGCCCCTGACGCAGCTGCGGGAGCTGATGACGGAGTGGGGCGTCAGCGAGCAGGAAATCCGGGAGGCTGTGGCGAAGCGGGGCTATTATACCGCAGCGACGCCGATTACGCAGTATGATCCTGCCTTTGTGGCCGGCGTACTGGTAGGCGCATGGAAGCAGGTGCACGCCATGATTGTGGAACAACGCACCGAAGAGATACCCTTTTAAGGAGGCCATAGAAAATGAGCGATGTTTTAGATAGAGAATTAAACTGGGATGACGAAATCGAAAAGGAAAGCGAGTTTTTGCTGCTGCCGGAGGGCGACTATCCCTTCGAAATTGTGCAGTTTGAACGTGGACGTCACGGGGGAAGCGCCAAGCTTCCGCCCTGCAATAAAGCAGTGCTGCACGTGCGGATCACAGCGCCGGAGGGCACGATAACGCTGCATCACAACCTGTTTTTACATACGAAAACAGAATCCATGCTCAGTGCCTTTTTCGCCAGTATTGGACGGAAAAAGAAGGGAGAAAGGCTGAAGATGAACTGGGCTGCCGTGGTGGGCAGCACCGGCCGGTTGAAGCTGGGGATTCGCAGCTGGAGGGGAAACGACGGGGAAGAGCGGCAATCCAACGAAATCAAGCGGTTTTACCCCTATGAGGCAGACGAGGAGCTGCCGCTGGCATGCAGCCGCTGGGCGATTTTACGGCAGGTGAATTCTAATGCAGCTGCGACCGTATCAAACTGAGGCAAAAGAAGCCATTCTCAACGAATGGAACAAAGGAACGCAGAAAACGTTGCTGGTGCTGCCCACGGGCTGCGGCAAGACTATCGTCTTTTCCAAGGTGATGGAAGCCTTGGTAGAACGGGGCGAGCGCATCCTGATGCTGGCCCATCGCGGGGAACTGTTGGATCAGGCAGCAGATAAACTCCAAAAAACCACCGGGTTAATCTGCGCTACGGAAAAAGCGGAGCAGTCCTGCCTGGGCAGTTGGTTCCGCGTCGTCGTGGGCTCAGTGCAGACACTGATGCGGGAAGCGCGCCTGCAGAAATTTCCCGCGGACTATTTCGACACTATTGTCATTGATGAAGCCCATCATGCCGTATCGGACAGCTATCAACGGGTATTGCAGCACTTTGCCCAAGCAAAGGTACTGGGCGTAACGGCAACGCCAGACCGGGGAGATATGCGCAATCTGGGCCAGGTCTTCGACTCTTTAGCCTATGAGTACACCCTGCCCCGGGCCATCAAAGAGGGATATCTGTGCCCCATCCAAGCGCAGACCATACCACTGCAGCTGGATCTGCGCGGTGTGGCGGTGCAAGCCGGTGATTTCCGGGCCGGAGACCTGGGAACCGCTTTAGAACCGTATCTGCATCAAATCGCTGATGAAATGAAACGAGTCTGCGCGGATCGAAAAACCGTGGTGTTTCTGCCGCTCATCGCCACCAGTCAGAAATTTCGGGATATCCTGCAGGAGCGGGGCTTTCGGGCGGCGGAGGTCAACGGCAACAGCCAGGACCGGGCGCAGGTATTGGCGGATTTCGATGCCAGTCGCTACAATGTGCTGTGCAACTCTATGCTCCTGACTGAAGGCTGGGATTGCCCGTCGGTGGATTGCATCGTCGTCTTGCGGCCGACGAAGATCCGCAGCCTGTATGCGCAGATGGTAGGGCGAGGCACGCGCCTGTCGCCGGAAACGGGAAAGACCCATTTGCTGTTGTTGGATTTCCTGTGGCATACTGACAGGCACGAGCTGTGCCATCCGGCCCATCTGATTTGTGAGTCAGAAGAGGTGGCACAGAAAATGACCGAGAGACTGGAAGAAGCGGCCTGCCCGATGGATATCGAGGCCATGGAACAGGAAGCGGCGCAGGATGTCGTGGAGCAGCGGGAAGCAGCGCTGGCAAAGCAGCTGAAGGAGATGCGCAGCCGCAAGCGCAAGCTGGTGGATCCCCTGCAATTCGAATTGTCCATTCAGGCAGAGGACCTGGCGGGATATGTACCGACGTTTGGTTGGGAAATGGGGCCGCCGTCAGAAAAGCAGCTCAAACGCCTGGAAACTCTGGGCATCTTCCCCGACGAGATCGATTCTGCCGGCAAGGCGGCCAAGCTGCTGGACCGCCTGTCCGCACGCAGCCGGGAGGGGTTGACGACACCGAAACAGATTCGTTTTCTGGAAAGCAAAGGCTTTCAGCACGTAGGCACCTGGGAATTTGCAGGGGCCAAGAACCTGATTGACCGCATCGCAGCCAACGGCTGGAAGGTCCCACGTTCTATTGATCCGAGCACCTATCGGCCGCAACCGATGAATAAGGAGGCATTTGAACCATGGATCAATCTTACAACCTGGTAGACGTACTGGAAGCCATCGATCCGGCACGGCTGAATTACGAAGAATGGCTGTCGGTAGGCATGGGCTTAAAGGAAGCCGGATACCGCATATCCGACTGGGAGCGGTGGAGCCAGAAGGACATTGGCCGCTATCATGCCGGAGAATGCGCACGGAAGTGGGAAACGTTTCGCGGCAGCAGCGCGCCGGTGACTGGCGGCACCATCGTGCAGCTGGCGAAAGACCAGGGATGGCAGCCGGCAGCAAAGGAAGGCCATGCGCTGGACTGGGACGATGAGATCGGCGATGCCCAGGGGCTACGCATCGTGGATACGGCCTGGGTAGAGGAAACGGAAGTGCAGGAGCCTGGCGAGTGGAATCCTGCAGAGCAGCTGATCCGCTATCTGGAAACGCTGTTTGAAGCGGGCGAAACCGTGGGATATGTGACGGAATCCTGGCAGAAGGAAGATCGGTACCTGCCCACCAAAGGCTGCTGGGACCGCACAGCCGGGCAGCTGATCGAACGTCTGTCCAAAGAAAAGGATATCGGCGCTGTGCTGGGCGACTGTCGGCCGGAAGCAGGCGCGTGGATTCGCTTCAACCCGCTGGACGGCCAGGGCTGCAAGAATGAAAATGTCACAGAATACCGTTACGCCTTGGTGGAATCGGATTCCATGGAAATCGCCCGGCAGAATGCGATTCTGCGCGAGCTGGAGCTGCCCATCGCCGCTCTGGTGCATTCCGGCGGCAAAAGCCTGCACGCCATCGTTAAAATAGAAGCCGGCAGCTACGAAGAGTATCGCAAGCGGGTGGATTACCTGTACGAGGTCTGCCAAAAAAACGGACTGGATATCGACCGGCAGAACAAGAACCCGTCGCGACTGTCCCGCATGCCAGGAGTCCTGCGCAACGGAAACAAGCAGTACCTTGTGGATACCAACATCGGCAAGGAGAGTTGGGCGCAGTGGAAGGAGTGGATCGAGTCGGTCAACGACGACCTGCCAGATCCGGAATCCTTAAGCGATGTCTGGGACAATTTGCCGCCACTGTCGCCACCGCTGATCGACGGGATCCTACGCCGGGGGCACAAGCTGCTGCTGGCAGGGCCCAGCAAAGCGGGCAAGAGCTATGCCCTGATCGAACTGGCCATTGCCATCGCAGAAGGACGAACATGGCTCTCCTGGCCCTGCACCAGAGGCCGGGTGATGTATGTCAATCTGGAGCTGGATCCGGCCTCCTGTCTGCACCGGTTTCGCGACGTGTATGATGCTCTGGGCTGGAAGCCCCACAACCTGTCCCACATCGACATATGGAACCTGCGCGGAAAATCTGCACCCATGGACAAGCTGGCACCGAAGTTGATCCGTCGGGCGCTGAAGAAAAACTACATTGCGGTCATCATCGATCCCATTTACAAGGTGATCACTGGCGATGAAAACAGCGCCGATCAGATGGCCCGGTTCTGCAACCAGTTTGACCTGGTCTGTACGGAGCTGGGCTGCGCGGTCATCTATTGCCATCACCACAGCAAGGGCGGTCAGGGGCAGAAGCGCAGCATGGACCGGGCATCTGGCTCCGGCGTATTCGCCCGGGATCCGGACGCCCTGCTGGATCTCATCGAGCTGGAAATCAGCGAGGATACCCGCAAGCAGAAATCCGATGCCATGGTGTGCCAGGCCTGCGTTGACTGGCTGCAGAAGCACGGGCCGGATGACTGGGAGGATCGCATTTCTCAGGACGCCCTGTGCAGCAAAAAACAGACGCTGGCGGCCTGTGAATCGTTGCTTCCAGTGCAGGACTACCGCCAGCTTCTCATCGCCGTCAGAGAGGCGGAAACCGCCGCACAGAAGCTGACCGCGTGGCGCATGGAAGGTACGCTGCGGGAGTTTCCCAAGTTTGCACCGGTGGATCTCTGGTTTGACTATCCGATCCATCTCATCGACACGGTGGGCACGTTGAAAGATGTGGTTCCGGAGGGAGAACAGCCGTTTTGGAAGCGGGGCCTAGACAGTCGCAAGTCCAAAGAAGAACGCAAAGAGGAGCGAAAAGAAGCGCTGGAAACCGCCTTCGACGCCTGTGGCATTGACAACAAAGTGACAGTATCGGCCATGGCCGAATATATGGGCGTATCGGAAAAAACGATTAAAAACCGGATCAAAGAGCACGGCGGCTTCTGGATCGACGGCAATGAAATCGGAAAAAAGTAAGAAAAACAACAAGTAATTTTCCTTCCCGGAAGAAAGAAAATAACAAGTAGTTTTCCGGAAAAGAACAGCGGTTTTCCAGAAGGAAAGAAAGAAAAGAACAGGTTCCTTTCCGGAAACAAACAAGTAATTTTCCCACGGAAAAAATGACGTACAACTTGTTTTCTTCCGCGGAAGAAAAAAACTAATATATATCTTCAATATATATTAACAAGGGGTTCCCTGACGGTCACTGGGGAAAGGAGTCGTGCGACAGCTCACGCACGACGCCTCCTTCCCCTGACCAGTGACAAAAATGTTGCAAGGAAATATGGCAGGGAAATGGAGAAGGAAGCAATATGAAAAAAATAAAAGATGCTAGGCTGCAGGTAGCAAAACAAATGCCGCCACAATTCCGGACACAGCCAGGGCAGACGTATTCTTACGGGAATGACGAAGTGCTGCAGTGGATCGCGAAACGACCAAGTCTGATGAATTACATGTTTGACAAGCTGAGAACCAATGGCTATCTGGTGTACGATAAATCGACAGGCAAGTGGCAGGGGGTAGCGTATGACGAGGATTGAGTGTTTTCTGCCGATGATTCCCCCTACGGCTACCCATCAGGAAAAACAAGTGCATGTGGTCAGGGGAAAATCGGTACTGTACGAACCGGCGCAGCTGAAGGCAGCGCGGGCGAAGCTGACCGCACACCTGAGCCGCTACCGACCGGAGGAACCCATACAAAGTGGCGTGCGGCTGGTGGTCAAGTGGTGCTTTCCCCGGGGCCGGCACCGGGACGGGGAGTATCGGATCACAAGGCCCGATACCGATAACTTGCAGAAGCTGCTCAAGGATTGCATGACGCAATGCGGATACTGGAAGGACGATGCGCTGGTGGCCAGCGAAATCGCAGAAAAGTTTTGGGCGGAACTTCCGGGGATTTATCTCCGGGTTGAACCGTTGCAGGAACAGGAAGGAGAAGAAATATGACGAACAAGAGAACGATAGATACAGGAAAATATAGCCGGAGCATGCGCCGGCAGCACCGACAGCTGAGGACAATATTGTTAATCCTGATTGCCGGCTGGGCAATCACTGCAGGGACCGGCTACCACATGCTGTGCGAGCTCAGTATGCAGCAAACGGATACACTCGATCAGCTGATGGAGTTGCGGCAGTCGGTGGAAGAAACAGAGGCGCCTTCCAGTGCTCCAAAGCCGGAACAACCCGCAAGCAGTCTGGGAACCTTTGAGATCACGCATTACTGCACCTGCAGCCGGTGCTGCGGCGCTTATGCCAACGGTATCACAGCCACCGGAACGCAGGCGACACCCGGAAGAACAGCGGCAGTCGATCCCGCCGTGATCCCCTATGGCACGGCAATTCGGATTGGTGATCAGGAATATATCGCAGAGGATTGTGGCACCGCGATTCAGGGCCGCCGCATCGACCTTCTGTGTGAAAGCCACGAAGCAGCGCTGCAGGCAGGAAGATACACGATGGAGGTAATACGCATATGAGCTGCAAAATTAAGACCGTTCAAGGCATTGAAACCCAAGAGAAACAGATGGAACGAAAAGAAATGATTCTGCGATATACCAGTGATCGGTCCAGCGAATCTCTCAGCATACAAAGCGGAGACGTCGTGCTTCTGGTGGACGGCAAAGACGTTCGGGTGATTATGGGGAGTCAACGATGAGAGGAGGGGTACTTTGATTGTAGACGAGGAAATTCGAATGCTGATTCAGGAAGGATATAACAATTACGAGATTGCCCGGCAGTATGGCAGAGCGACAGGTTCTATGGCGGGTCAGATTCGAAGGCTGCGCGAGGAACTGGACATACCGTCGCCGGGCCGAAAGGGGGCGCCACGGAAACCATCAAAGCGGAGACGCGGGCAGAATGGCCTGATTTCATACCAGTTATCCGAAGCAGAGCTGCAGGAGGTCTGGCGGAAATACGGGAAGCCCGGCGAATACGCAGGCAGAAGCAGCAAGGCGGAGCAGGCCGCGGATCGGCATTTGATTGAGAAGGCTGTGGCGATTAAGGATAGGTTGCATCGCCACTGGTAAGGGGGTGAAGCGATGACGCAGGAGAGATTGGAGGCATTGCGGAGCCTGCAGCGGGAGGCACAACTGCTGCAGAAAGAGCTTCGAAACCTGCCACAGACGAAGGACAGTGTAAAGGGCTCGATGGCAGAGCACCCATACATTGAGCACACGGTAATCGTCAGCGGTGTGGACGAGCGACAGGGGGACCGGCTGCGCAGGCAGCTGCAGCGGAAGATAGACCGGATACAGGAAGAAGTCGAAGCCATGGAGCTGTGGCTGGACAATGTTGATGATACGGAAATGCGCATGATTCTGCGGTTGCGGTACCGGGACGGGTTATCATGGCAGGGTGTGGCATCACAAATGGGAAAAACAGGTGATGGAAGCACAGAGCGAAAAAAATGCAAGAAATTTTGGGAACAGCTGAAAGTTTCCTGAAAATCCTGAAATGGGTGTGATATAATAGTATTATGAAAGAGTGTCCAAAACACAGAAGAAGCGCGGCTCCGGCAACGGAGCTACATTCTGCGGCAGGTAGATTACTCCACAAGTCGCTTCCTATGCGGAGAGCGTGGATTGAAATAAACAAACATAAATAATGTGATGCCTCCTTTGCAAACACCGCGGTCAAGTCTGGCTGCGGTGTTTACATATAAAAAAGCAGCATATGCTATTGACGATCCGACGTATCATTGATACAATGCAACTATAAAATAGTTGCGAAAGGAAACCCGGCAATATGGGCGTCATGGCGAAAGCAAAAGCAAGATTGAAGTCGAGACCGAAGGACTATACATATGGTGAAGCAAAGCAGCTGTTAGAACGTCTTGGATATCAGGAATACACCAAAGGGAAGACATCAGGATCGAGAGTTCAATTTTATCGGGCAAGCGATCAGGATAGTATTTTGTTACATAAACCGCATCCTGGCGATGAAATGAAACATTATGCGGTCAAACAATTGGCTGATCATTTGGAAGCGAGGGGAGACATATGAAAGGAAATGTGATTGAATACAGGGGATATTACGCGAAGGTGGAATACGACAGCGAAGATCGGATTCTTTTCGGAAAGATTGAAGGCATTAACGACCTGGTGAATTTTGAGGGCTCGTCTGTGGAAGAAATCGAGACGGCGTTTCATCAGGCTGTAGATGATTATCTTGCCTTTTGTCAAGAAGCAGGGAAAGAACCGGATAAAACGTACCGGGGAAGCTTCAATGTCAGAATTCGCCCTAGCCTGCATCAGGCAGCGGCCATTGCGGCGACAAAGGAAGGTATGACATTGAATCAGTTTGTAGAGCAATCCATAGAAAAACAGATTCACGCCATAGGATAGAGAAAATAAACCAAAGCAAATCAGCAAGAGACGGCAGCCCCGTCTCTTTTTGCATGTCCAAAACAACACGAAA
>CATJIF010000113.1 GCA_949740445.1 uncultured Peptostreptococcaceae bacterium
CTTCGTTCCGAGTGTCCGAGGGTGTGCTTATTGTGCCCATTTTCTGGAAAAACTGAAAAGCGGAAGTAAAATTTTATGTCGAAGTATTGCTTTTCCATGCCAGTTATGCTATCGTAGAGTTACGGTGTATATCGCAGCGTCATTTTTTACGGATTGACTACTACATTATGTGAATAATGTCTGCACCCGGCGAGTGGCGAGTATTTTCCTGCCCGCCAGACGCACATACAATCCGGTCCGCTGTGTACCGCGAGAAAGATGTGAGAAAGGAGAAAGGGCGATGGGAATTGCGCTGTGGGAACACAATCGAACCGCATACGAGGCGGTTCGCCTGCTGTTGAACCAGACCGGCAAAGCGGCCGTCGTCCATCCCACTGGCACAGGCAAATCTTTTATTGGATTTAAGCTCTGCGAAGACCAGCCGGACAAGCGAATTTGCTGGTTGTCACCTTCCGAATATATCTTTCAGACGCAGCTGGAAAACCTGAAGCGCGCGACAGGAGAGGAACCCCCAAAAAACCTTTGCTTTTATACCTATCCCCGGTTGATGGGCATGGAGGAAGAAGAGATTGCGCAGATTCAGCCGGATTACATTGTTTTCGACGAATTTCACCGCTGTGGCGCTCCTTTATGGGGCACGGGTGTACAGCGGCTGTTGCAGGCGTATCCAGAGACGCCGATTTTAGGGCTGTCTGCCACGAATATCCGCTATCTGGATAACCGCAGGGATATGGCGCAGGAACTGTTCGACGGATGCGTCGCTTCGCAGATGACGCTGGGAGAGGCCATCGTGCGGGGGATTCTAACGCCGCCCACCTATGTTACAGCGCTGTATTCCTATCGAAAGGATCTCTGGCGCTACGAACAGAGGATGAAGCGCATAAAGCAACCGTCCTTGAAGGAAGCCGGCGAGAAGTACCTGGAAGCGTTGCGCCGTGCGCTGGAGAAAGCGGACGGGCTTGCAGACATTTTTCATAAGCACATGACTGACCGCAGCGGCAAGTATCTGGTCTTTTGCGCCAATGCGCAGCACATGGGGGAGATGATCGGCAAAGCGTCGGAGCACTTCGCCCAGGTAGATACAGCGCCGCACATATATTCCGCTTACGCAAGCGACCCGGCTACCAGTCAGGCGTTTGCCGACTTCAAGGCAGACCGTTCGCCGCATTTGAAGCTGCTCTACTGCATCGACATGCTCAACGAAGGCATTCACGTAGACGATATCTCCGGCGTCATATTATTTCGCCCTACAGTATCGCCCATCGTGTTTAAGCAGCAGATCGGCAGAGCCCTGTGCGCAGGAAAACGCGCGGGTGCGGTAATCCTGGACATCGTAGACAACATCACAAGCCTGTACAGCATCGGCGTGCTGCAAGAGGAAATGACGGAAGTTGCAGAACGCTTCCGACAGGAAGGAAAACACAGCGCTATCATCAATGATACCTTCCACATCATCGACGAAGTGCAGGACTGCCGGAGGCTGTTCGAACAGCTGGAAGGAACGCTGTCGGTGGGCTGGGAACGCATGTATGAAGAAGCAAAATGCTATTACCGCCGGCAGGGAGACCTGCTGGCGCCGTATGATTATATCACCGAAGAAGGATACCGACTGGGCCGGTGGATTGCGGCGCAGCGCAGCTGCTACGCCAAAGGCGAACTGAGTGTCCGGCGAATCGAACAGCTGAACGCCATCGGCATGTGCTGGCAGAGACAGCAGGAACGGTGGGAAACCGCCCTTTGCCGCGTCAAGAAATATCGCGCAAAGCACGGCGACGCCAACCTGCCGGCAGGCTATATCGCTGCGGACGGCTTTCGCTTAGGCGACTGGCTTTCCGTTCAGCGGCGGCTGTACCGCGAGGGACGGCTGCCGAAAGAGCGGGCAGAGCAATTAGAAGAACTGGGCATCTGCTGGAACAAAGCCGCTTCCTTCTGGGAAGAAGGCTGCCAGCGCGCGGAAGACTATTTCCGCAGATGCGGAAACCTGAATGTGGGTGCAGATTACGTTGCCGAAGACGGTTTCCGCCTGGGAAACTGGATCGCCAACCAGAAGGCGCGCTATAAAAGTGGACAGCTAACGCAGGCGCAAATCCGGCGGTTAGAAGCTGCCAGCATGGTGTGGGAACCGCAGAAACAGCGGTGGCAGCAGGGGTTTTCTGCCCTGAGACAATACGCACAAGAGCATGGCAGCTGCCACGTGCCACAGAACTATCGGACACCGGAAGGATACCCCTTGGGAACCTGGGTGGACAGTCAGCGAAAGGCCTATCGCAAAAGAACACTGAGCGAGGAACAGATTTGTGCGCTGAACGCTTTGGGCATGGCCTGGGAGCGTCGGGAAGAGCGCTGGCAAAACGGCTACGCCCATGCGGCAGAATACTGCAGGCGCTTTGGCATGGAGGAAGCTGCCATAAACAGTCTCTCGGGCGCGCAGCAAAGCGTCCAGCCGATTGTGATCGCAAGAAACTATGTCTCGCCCGACGGCTTTGCGCTGGGCGAATGGCTGCGGGGGCAGCAGCGTCAGTACCAAAAGGGCTGCCTGCATCCGAAGCATCAGGCGCTGCTGACAGAGCTGGGCGTATTTTCCGAAGAGCTGTCAGGCAGTAAAAACGAATCTCTGGACAGCAGTAGAAGCAAAGCATCGGACAATAGCAGAAAAGAAGCCTGGGGAGGGAAGTGAGCGCCAAAACACCAAGCCCCTATTATAAATGAATTGTAGCAAGCAGGAAAGCCGCTCTGTTTTCGATTGGCAGAAACCGTGGGGTCGGAAGGGAGCTTGTCGTTGTGTGTGTAACAAAATCTGGCGGAGAGGAAAGAAGATATGAGGAAGCACATGAAAACAGAAGAAGAAACAACGACACAGCCAAAGAGAAA
>CATJIF010000114.1 GCA_949740445.1 uncultured Peptostreptococcaceae bacterium
GAATTCCACATTCCGATGACCAGGCGGATAGAAAGGAAGGTGGAGAGAATGTGCAATCTGAGTCAGGGAATCTGGGAGGAAGGAATACAGAAAGGCCGCGAAGAAGGCGAAACTTTACTCGCACGATTGATTTGCCACCTCATCGCCGATTGCAGAATGGATGATGTGCAACTGGCAACAGCGGATAAAGATGCGCGGCTGCGCCTGTACCGGGAATATAAAATAATGTAAGAACTGCTCTTTTCCAAGTCGAATATGGTTTATGTAAAGAAATCTGTTCGGGAATTGCGAGACGGAAAAGCTACTGTCCACGAAGGGATCGAAGTGGATGAGGAATGAAAAAATATGGTTAGACGATGCTTGTGAAGCGCCACATTTTTGTGATATGATAAAAAAGCAAGTGCGGCCATGAGGAACGGACCTGTGTGGCAAGAGCAAGGCGAGGTTCAGACGAGAAAGGAAGAAAAAACGATGCAACAGGATATGATAGTCATTCTGGATTTGGGAAGCGAGCAGAATACGCTGATTGCCAGAGAGATCCGTGCGCTGGGCGTATACACGGAGATTCATCCTCATGACATTACGAAGGAACAGCTGGCGGCGCTGCCCAATGTGAAGGGGATTATTTTGAACGGCGGTCCCAACCGCGTGGTAGACGGTGCGGAAATCGACGCCTCTGGCGCCGTATACGGCAGCGGCCTGCCGCTGCTTGCCGCAGACCATCCCTTTGCCGCAAAGCACGCGGAGGCAAAGATGCAGCAAACCCCGCAGTGGCCAGAGGATGAAACGGCGCGCCGGGATATGCTGTCCGCCTTTGTGTTTGATGCCTGCCAGGCGCAGAAAAACTGGAATATGGAAAACTTTATCGAAGACCAGGTGGCTTTGATCCGCCGTCAGGTGGGGGATAAAAAGGTGCTGCTTGCCCTTTCCGGCGGCGTGGACAGCTCCGTCGTCGCGGCGCTGCTGATTAAGGCCATCGGCAGCCAGCTGACCTGTGTGCACGTCAATCACGGGCTGCTGCGCAAGGGAGAGCCGGAGCAGGTGGTACAGGTATTCCGCAACGAACTGGGCGCCAATCTGGTTTACGTGGATGCGGCAGAGCGCTTTTTGGGCAAGCTTGCCGGCGTGGCAGATCCGGAGCAGAAGCGTAAAATCATCGGCGCTGAGTTTATCCGCGTATTCGAGGAGGAAGCCAGAAAGCTGGAAGGCATTGATTTCTTAGGCCAGGGGACGATCTATCCCGACATCGTGGAGAGCGGAACCAAGACAGCGAAGATGGTAAAATCCCATCACAACGTGGGCGGCCTGCCGGAGGACATGCAGTTTGCGCTGGTAGAACCGCTGAAGATGCTGTTTAAGGATGAAGTGCGGGCCTGTGGCGTGGCGCTGGGCCTGCCGGAGAGCATGGTATACCGCCAGCCCTTCCCCGGCCCCGGTTTAGGCGTCCGCTGCCTGGGCGCGATCACCATCGACCGGCTGGAAGCTGTCCGCGAATCCGATGCCATTTTGCGGGAAGAATTTGCAAACGCTGGCCTGCAGGGCAAGGTGTGGCAGTATTTCACCGTGGTTCCGGACTTTAAGTCCGTGGGCGTGCGGGATAACGCCCGCTGCTTCGAGTATCCGGTGATTTTGCGGGCCGTCAACACCGTAGATGCCATGACCGCCTCCATCGAAGAAATCGACTGGAAGCTTCTTTCGAAAATCACCGAACGCATTACCCGCGAGGTGAAGGGGGTCAACCGCGTGCTGTACGATCTGACGCCAAAGCCCGTGGGGACGATTGAATGGGAATGAGTTTTCAAAACTCCGAACTCGTTGCGGCGCAATGCTTTCCCGGTTTTGCGTCCCTCTTTTGATAACGATTTGATAACGCTCCCCATAGGCCATATCATTCCGTATCTCCGGTGGATTACAGGTGAAACGTGTTCCTTTGCGGCTTGTGGGTGACAAAAACCATATTAGAAAGCCCTTACCGATAGCAACATCGGTGAGGGTTTTTTGCTGTCTGTCAATCCTTGCCCAGCCTGTCCTTGAACGCTGCTACAAGGAAGTCGCTCAACTCTTTGGAGGGGACTTTGCCCCATTTCCGGGTGGTGTCGTACTTGGGGTAGTTGTAGCGCCAGCGGTCATAGTCCTCCTTGGTGATCTCCCCGGTCTCCAGCTTCCTGGCCTGCTCCGCCCAGGCGGACAGCATTTCAAGCATATCAACATAGGTCTTACCCCTGGATTTATCCAACCGCAGGCAGATTTTCCCGCCAATCTCACCTATGTGCGCCTGTCCGGGCTGACCAAGCAGGCCTACATCACCCGGCGGCGGCTGAACCGGAACATTGTGGTGCAGGGTAATCCCAGGGGCTACAAGGCCCTGCGGGGGACAGCCGCCGACTATGAGCGGGTCAGACGGGCTTTCGGCCCGGAAGAAGTGGAGCGGGCTGTGGAGGACGCAAAATGCCGGGAGGTGGCAGAGAAAGCCCTTGAACGGTTCTGGCCGTTCCTTTGACCGGGGCGGACGATAAAGAGGTGGATTTATGCAAGGATTTGTGATATACTGCCATCAATGTATTGGGATGTTTAGTTATGAACAGCGAGGTGAGCAAAGGTGTTTACAAAAATCCTATATGGAGCTGCGGCTATAGGAGTATTGGTTTCATTTATGAAGGACAAGTCAAAAACGAGACTTGCGTTAAAGAAAGCCTGGAAGTCCTTTGAAAATATTCTACCTTCTGTATTGACGGTATTGCTTTTGATTGGGTTTATCCTCACTTTGCTGGATGAACAAGCAATTTCCAGGCTCCTCGGAGCGGATTTCGGAATATGGGGCGTGGTGATTGCCGCCGTCATTGGCTGTATCACTTTGATTCCGGGATTTGTTGCGTTTCCTCTTGCGGCTTCCCTGGTCGCCGCCGGAGCGGGATATGCACAAATTGCTGTTTTTATTTCTACCCTTATGATGGTCGGCATCGCTACATTGCCATTGGAAATTCAGTATTTTGGAAAACGTATTGCGGCAAAAAGGAACATCTTGTCGCTTATCTTTGCAATCATTATGTCATGTATCATCGGGGTGATTATGTGATGGCACGATTGAAAAGATTTATCAAAAGGTATCGGTTCTTTCTGCTTTTGGTTTTAATAAACGGTTTGCTTTTCATAATCGAGCCAGAACTCGGACAGGAAACTGCTGTTCTTTCTGTTCATAACCTGTTGGAAATGCTTTCGGTCATCCCGCCGATTTTTTTACTCTTAGGACTAATGGATGTATGGGTGCCAAGAGAAACGATGATGAAATACATGGGAAAGGACGCCGGAATAAAGGGGGGAATTTTTGCGTTTGTTTTAGGCTCATTTTCAGCAGGCCCGCTATACGCTTCTTTTCCTGTGGCGGCAGTATTTTTGAAAAAGGGCGTTTCGCTGACTAATGTCTTTCTTTTTATCGGCGCCTGGTCAACAACAAAGATTCCCATGATGTTATTTGAAATAACGCAGTTAGGCAGCAAATTTGCACTTATTCGGTTTGGTCTAAATCTAATCGCAATCATCGTTCTGGCAATTATCATGGAAAGAACGACTACAAAAGAAGATTCGGAAGCCATCTACAAAATGGTATCCCGGCAAACCGATGAAAAGTGATGAAATAATTGAGAGCAATAAAACATATTGGAATGACCATGCTGATTTGTGGTTTGGAACAACGGCACTTCCAGTGTATGGGGTACGATTTCCAACAGAAGATGACTTGCATTTATTCGGTGATGTTGCTGGAAAGAAAATGCTGGAGATATGCTGTGGCAGTGGACATTCCCTGAAGTATAATGCTGAAAAAGGTGCAGGGGAATTATGGGGGATTGATCTGTCCCAAAAGCAGCTTGACAATGCAGCAAAACTTTTAAGTGACAGTGGATATTCGGCAAACTTATTGTGCTCAAAGATGGAGGATGAAATTGATGTGCCTAAAGGGTATTTTGATTATGTATACTCCATCTACGACATTGGTTGGACAACCGATTTGCAGGGAACATTTGATAGGATTGCTTCTTATTTGAAAAAGGATGGCATTTTTATATTTAGTTAGAATCATACATTGCATTATTGTGTCGCATGGTCATGTGATGAACATAAAGGTGTTTTTGAAGATAAACAGTTGGTAATGATGAAGAGTTACTATGACGAATCATACTTTAAAATGCCTGTGCACGATAGTGAAGTTATTTTATGCAACAGAAAGATGTCAACATATATCAATGCATTGGCAAAAGCAGGATTTGTAGTAGAGCAGTTAGTGGAAGAGTGGGATAATAAATCGTTAAATGCTATGGGAGATGTTGACCTTAAAACAAAGAAAGCTAAAATGCTACCTATTTCGTTCTGCATCAAGGCAAGAAAACTTTAAGTTAGCTTAGAACAAGCTGTGGGCAGAGTGAAGAATGATTCGGTGCTGCATATAGCTATTTTCGCATGAAGGAGCGATTTTTTTACTGGCAAATAAGGAGCATCAATATGAACAATTTACAAAAAGAGACTATTTTAACATTATTGAAAACGGATAAAATAAATAATAACTATATAAATAATTATTGGTTCTCATATAAAGATTATTTAGATCCAACAGATAATTTTACAGATTTCTGTTGTGAATGTCTCGAGGGAAAGCAGAAATATATTGTTCTGATTGAAAATTTAATCAACAAAGATAAAACTGCAAAAATTTTTGTGCAGGTCTATGGATTGGAAGATAAAGATAGGGTTATAACCGCAGATACTTTGATTATTTTCAGTAAATTATCGCTTGGCGAAATAAAACAAATTTTTAATGAACCAAAGGATATATTTCCAAGTGATATTGGAGAAGAAACAGATTTTTCGCAGTTGGCTTTTTTTATTGGAGATAATGGGGAATTGATTTCAAGTACAAAGCTATTCCATGAGGAGCAATCTGTTTATTATTGCTGGTGGGACTGATGTTCTCATTATTGAATAATGGAAAGGAAACACGTTTCTTTGTTGATGGTATAAACATGGTGATGAGGATATTTTATACCTTTATTCTCGAATATAGCTTTTACAGCGTAACATTTTAAAATAGGCCGCCAATGTACAGAGATTTGCTATAATAAAGGGGTATCCTCCTATTTTATAATTATCAGTGAATGCTTTTTTATGTTATGATAAGACTGGTAAAGTGGTAAAATCGATTTTTCCAAAAAGACAAGGGAACTTTTTAGAAAACCTGTCGCTTATATGAATAAAGCCAAAGGGAGGCGACGTTGTGAAAAGAATTGTATTGATTATAGTTACTTTTGTTTTTGTCCTAACGGGATGTGCGAATGTGAAGACAAATGAAGAAACGGCATCAACACTTGAATTTTTTAATGACATTGGAAAAACACTTAGTGAATTAAAAAATGAGTATCCTGAAGGCGAATTTATTGTAAGTTTAGATGGATTTCCAGATAGCGCTGCTGCATGTTTGGGGAAGCCGGAGGCAGAATATGTTTACTTCTTTTTTGGAGGACAGAGCGGTGAGTTTGAAAAAGCCATGAACGAATGTGAAGAACAGATAAAATGCGCTGGTTTTATAACAACAGCAAACATACTTTTTACAGACATGGAAGATGACATGCCCTTTCAAGACTTCTTCTCTTTGATCGGTGTCGATGATTATGAGTACTTATTAGGAGAAGATACAAAGACTGCAGAAGGTTGGTTAAGATTTATGTATCGTGGTATGGAAGTAATGGTGAATACAAACGAAGCTGTTGCTGGCGGCGGATGGGATATCACAGGAGCAGAAAGAGTGAAGAGTACTGCTCCTGTATCTATTGTGGACTTAGAAATATTAAATACCAATCAGGACATAGCTGATGGGGTTATGTTCGATTGAACTGTTCAATAAAAAGCAGGGAATGTAGGTGCATTTCCCGCCTTTTGTGATGCTGTTTTGATACTAAGAATTTAGCGGCCCCAAATAACAGGTGAAATATTAACGAATTTGCGAATGTTTTACCTGCAAAAGTACAGAAAACACGCTCCTATATAATAAGATTTGTCGGGTGGAAATGAGACTTTCAGCTCTTAAATCCGTTGCGGTACAATGGATTTGCGGCGTAGAGGATACAAAGTATCGGCCGATTAGCAGCGGGGTAATTTTACATCTATCACATACATCAGCATGCAAATGATTGCTAACGCTGTTTCAACTACTGGCTGTGCCGCAATAACACCATTCAATTTCCAAAAATGATTCAGAAGCATAACTCCCGGAATAAACAGTACCACATTTCTCAGGAGTGTAATGGCCAGTGATTTTACCGCCTTACCCAGTGACTGGAAATAGCTGGTCGTCATATTGATAATCCCAAGCATAGGAGCCGACAGACAAAGGATTTTCAAAAAGTACCCCGTTTGTTCAATTAAAATATCATCTTGCAGGAATATGGAAGCAAGCAGCTTTCCAAACAGTGCAAAGACAGTGGTAAATACCCCACCCATGAGAACACCATACAGCGTTGTCCACTTCACAATATCGGACATTCGCTTTTTTTCATTTCCTCCATAACAATAGCCTACCAAAGGGGCAACGCCCTGGGATAATCCTACTGACAGCAAAATGGGAATCATATCAAGTTTATACGCAATTCCATAAGATGCTACGGCGTCAGACCCATAAATGCTGATATAGTTGTTCAGCACAATGTTGGATACGCTCATAAGTACCGTAATGAGAGCACCGGGGATGCCGATACTGACTACCTTGCGGATTATAGCTCCATTCGGTGAAAACCGTTTCGGCGTCAGTGGCATCAGCTGATTGTTCTGGCAGCCTTCGCAAATTATGCAGAAAATGTAGTAAATCGTCGCACATGCAAATCCGAATGCTGTGGCAAGTGCGGCACCTGCTGTTCCCCATCGAAAGATTGCAATAAAAACATAATCCAGCACCATATTGATTGCATTTCCAAGTACCAATCCAGTCGTGCTTTCCTTGATCATGCCCACCGAACGGAACAAGTGAACAAATCCATTTGCCATCATGATAAATGGAGCGCCGAGGAAAATCCATTTCAGATAATCGCAAGTATAAGCAATGTTATCTGCGTCTGCACCGGACATTTTTGCCAGTGGCTGCATAAACACCAGCCCCAAAACCAGAACGGCAATTCCCGCAATGGCTATGGCGTATACACAGAAATTCATGGTCGTACCAGTTTCCTCTTTCTTTTCTTCTCCAAGCAACCTGGCAATCACGCTGCTGCCGCCCATCCCAAAAATACAGGCGATTGACATGATGATAAGCAATATGGGAGCGCACAGTGTTACGGCGGCAATCATCGCGGGTTCCTTTGTCAAAGAGACAAAAAATGTGTCGGCGAGATTATAGATCAGCGTGGTAAGCTGTCCCAGCATAGCGGGAAATCCAACTCGCATAATTGCTTTGGAGCTGTTTTTTTCTTCAAAAACGGATGGCATATCTACCTTTCCTCCCTTGAATTTTCTTTTACTATACCGTATAATCAATTCAAAAAAACAAGACACATGTCCTGATTGGAGGATTCCGTGGAGAGAATATTTGATGAGAAAAAAATTGCCGCCTGTATCGCTAAAAGTAAATATGCTTCCCTCCTTAGCACAATGGATATAGATTTTTATCTGATCAAGTATGAAAAAGGCGAATTTGTGAGTTCTCCTTTTCAGACCGAACCGTTGTTTCAGATTGTCGAGCAGGGTTCTATCGATATTTATATCATTCGTGATGATGGTACACGCTATGCCCTGTCAAACGGGACAACAGACTACTTTCTCGGAGACATGGACATCTTTTATCCCAGAAGCGGCGATGTTTATGCTGAGGCGGCTGAACGTCTGACTTGTATTGCATTTTCTATTGAAAAGAACAAAAAAATGCTGCTCTCGAATAACGGATTTCTGGCGCTGATTTGCAGCAGCCTTTCCGTTAAAATCGGAACGATGACCACGCTTGACGCTTCTCCCTCCTCTCTTTCGGAGCGGGTAATATCTTATATGAAGTATAAATGTAACGATGGAATCCTGAAGGGAGTAGAGCAGGCGGCTTTTCGCCTTCATTGCAGCGCAAGACAGCTTCAAAGGGTTTTGAATCAGAGCGAAAGTGCCGGATTAGTCAAAAAGACAGGAAAGGGAACGTACAAGCTGTGTGAAATAGAATAACCCATATTAAAGAAGAAATGCCTTTACCCTCAATTGTCAAGGGCACACGCCTTTCAACAGCGAATGACTGCAATTTCTGTGCTGGCTTCGCTCACATACCTGCATCTGACCGTATCATTGCTGTTTTGGCGGCCCTTGTCTGTGCAGTCGCAGCACCGTTATTGTGGAACAATCGGAGCACGGCAAAGTGGTTGCCGACCGCACCAGTGCCAGCAGCAACAGCACCGTTACCCTGACCGTCATCCCGGACAGCGGCTATGTGTTGAATGCACTGATCGTTGCCGACAGGCAGGGGAACGAAATGAAGCTGACGGAACGGGGCAGCGGCAAATATACGTTTACCATGCCCGGCAGAGCTGTGACAGTGAAAGCCACCTTTGCCCCTCTGCCAGGGGATGTGCAGGGGTCCTGTAACGGCGGCGCCGATTGTCCCTCCCGCGGTTTTTCCGCTCTGGGAAGCGTGGGGAGGTGGTACCATGAGGCCGTGGACTATGTACTGGAACATGGGTTGATGACGGGGTATCGAAGCGGGATCTTCGGGCCCAACGACACCCTGTCCCGCGCACAGCTTGCTCAAATTCTCTACAACAGAGAAGGCAAGCCTTCTGCGGTGAGCGGCAGCGCTTCCACCAGTACAGCCTTCACCGATGTAGCTTCCGGTGCGTGGTATGGCCCGGCGGTTACCTGGGCAGCGGAGCGCGGCATCGTGAGCGGCTACGGCGACGGGCGCTTTGGGCCCAACGACAACATCACCCGCCAGCGGCTGGGCCATGGATGCCCTGTGCTGGGCCGCAGAGAACAACATCATCAACGGCAAAGGTGGCGGGATACTCGATCCCAACGGCAGGGCGACCCGTGCCGAGGCCGCAGCCATGAATCTGACGGAAAAATGGACAATCTGCGGAAGCGGAACTTTCCACAACAACTCCTTCCGGCCACACAAATTTTTTTAAGCCCTGATCAGACCCGCGAACCAGTGCAAAGCCCCGCAATAAAATTAAATTTCCAAAATCCAAAAGCAATTTGCCGCAGACTATGTTATTATACCTCTATTATAGGCTATCGCCGGCGGAGCGATCCCGAAGCTGACTGCCCGAAACCGAAGAAGGCGACGACCTCGAAGCCAAAGAAGGTGACAAAAATGACAAAACGGGAAATAACGGAGCAGGAAATGTGGGAGGCTGTGATGAAAAACGACGCCAGCTATGACGGCGTGTTTTTCTACGCAGTGAAAACTACGGGCATTTACTGTCGCCCCTCCTGCAAGTCGAAGCCGCCCAGGCGGGAGAATATCTGCTTTTTTTCAACGGCAAAGGAGGCCCGTGCCGCGGGTTTTCGCCCCTGCAAACGCTGCCGCAGCGATTTGCCGGACTATCATCCCATGAAAGAAATCGCAAAAACCGTAAAGGAGGCAATCGACCGTGCGTTTATCGAACAGGAGAAATGCAATCGCGGTCTAACGGAAATCGGGCTCAGTTCGCGGAGAGTTGCGGACGTGTTCAAAGCGGAGTACGGCATAACGCCCAAAACGTATGCCGATTCGTTGCGCCTGAAAGAAGCCCAGCGGCTTTTGCTGGCTACCGACGCAAAGGTGATCGACATTGCCTATCAGGCCGGTTTTGGCAGCCTTACGGCGTTTTACAGCTTTTTCCGAAAAGAAACCGGGACAACACCCGGCGAATACCGCAAAGGAGGGCAGGAAGCATAAAGGGTTATGCAATTTATCCAGTGCAACCAGACCAGCTTTTGTCAGGGCGACTTCAATTGGGACAGCGTAAAATCGGATATCAGGGCAAGGCTGTCACACTTCTCATGCGAACAGACGAGCCGGCCCACGATGAGGCGCGGACGGTAAGCTGGTGGGTTATGGCAGCGGTCTGCAATAGTTTTAAAAGCAAGATCGCATGGCAAGGAAAAAGCGCTCCGCTGAGGGAGCGCTTTGCTATTTTGCTAAAAGGTTTTTCAGCATCTGCGCGATCTGTGCGCGGGTTGCCAGCCCCTGAGGGTCCAGAAGATCGTTCTTCTTGCCGCTGATAACGCCATTTTCCACAGCCCAGCGCAGAGCTTCCAGCGCGTAGTTGCTGGCCTCGCTGGCGTCGGTAAAGGGCAGGTTCTCTCCGGTGGATGCCGGACTTTCGGAATACTGCCAGAGCATGACGGCCAACTGCTCGCGGGTGATGCTGTTGTCAGGCCCAAACAGGCCGTTGCTGTAGCCTCTGACGATTCCCTGTTTTACCGCCCAGGCAACGGCTTTGGCATACCATGCGCGGGGAGTTACATCGGTAAAAGAACCATCGTTTTGTACGGCAGGCCGCCCTGCGAGGTTATAGAGAATCTGCGCCAGCTGCCCTCGGGAAAGGTTGTCGCTGGGCCCAAACAGATTGCCGCCATAACCGGCCATAAAGTCGTTTTCAGCAGCGAACCAGACCGCCTCGTAATACCACGCATTCGATGCCACATCGGTATAGGGGTTGTTCCAGGGAGCAAAGGAAGCGGTTACAGTTACGGCACGGCCAGGCATGATAAAAGTATACGTGCCATCGTCCCGGCCGGTCAGCTCAAGTTCGTTTCCCAAACTGTCAACAACAGTTAAAGCGCTCAGTGCATAGACATTGTCCGAAGCCACGGTCAGGGTAACAATATTTCCTCTGGCCGCCCTGGAGAGATTGGAGGTTACTTTGCCATGGACGGCTTCTTCCACCGTAATGGGATATACCGTACCCCGGCTTCCGCCGCCTGTGGAACCGGAAGGTTTGGACGGAGTGGGAGGAACAGGGGATGCGGCTTCCTTCCACAGTGCATAAACATCGGTGTCCGCTGTGAATATGCGAGCCGCACCTGCCGCAAGCTTTTCGCCATCCGCGTTGCCGATGGACCAAGCGTCAAATTCTTTCCCCCCTGGAGCTGTAAAATTGCACACCGGGAGAGTGAACGCCACACCTTGCGTCGCTGAACCGTCGGCCATTTTACCGCTGCCGCCGTTGGCGAGGTACATAATGCGGTACGTTTCCGGTTTGGGAACCGGCACGGTGGCCTCTGTTACCGTAACGGCACATGTGGCGCTCTTGCCGTTTGCAGTGGTAACGGTAATTATCGCCGTTCCCTGAGCGAGAGCAGTAACTTTGCCGTTTTCATCCACCTGAGCTGTCTCGGGCTTGCTGGACGTCCACGTTACCTCTCTGTTTGTAGCGTTTTCTGGCATTATGGTGGCAGTGAGCGTTTCCGATTCGTTCACATTCAACGTCAAAGATTTTTTGTTCAGCGTTACGCTATTGACGGGTATGATGGCTGGCGCATTATCCTTTACGGTAACAGTGCATGTGGCGCTCTGGCCGCCTGCGGTAGCAGTAATCGTCGCCGTTCCCGGGGCGTGGGCGGTAACTTTACCGTCTGCGTCCACGGTTGCGACACTTTCATCGCTGGATTGCCAAGTTACTGTTTTGTTTGTAGCATCCGTTGGCGTTACGGTGGCAGTGAGCGTTTCTGATTCGTTCATATTCAGCGCCAAAGATTTTTTGTTCAACGATATGCTGGCGACGGGTATGATGGCTGGCGCATTATCCTTTACGGTAACAGTGCATGTGGCGCTCTGGCCGCCTGCGGTAGCAGTAATCGTCGCCGTTCCCGGAGTGTGGGCGGTAACTTTACCGTCTGCGTCCACGGTTGCGACACTTTCATCGCTGGATTGCCAAGTTACTGTTTTGTTTGTAGCATTCGCTGGATTTACGGTAGCAGTGAGTTGTTCCGTACTACCCACGTTTAAATCTAAAGAGGTTTTATCCAGCGTTACGTTCTCAACTAGCACGGACTCTACTACGGTAATCCCACATGTGGCAGTATATTCTGACTTGAGATCAGGCATTGTAGAGTCTGTATAGTAACCGTTACTGCGCGTTTTAACTGTAATTGTTGCGGTGCCGATTGACAGTGCCTTAACATGACCTTCATCATCTACAGTTGCGACATCAGGATTGCTGGATTCCCAGGTGACATCTTTACTAAGTGTAGTATTCTCCGGCAATACAGTAGCGGTAAGTTGTTCCTCCTGATCCACAAGTAGCGTCAGAGAATTTTCGCTCAGTGTTACGTTGTTAACCGGAATTATTTCTGTAACTGGTGATAAAGTAAGATTACAAACAGGAGTGTCATCGGAATCGTACAGGAGTGTATAAATTTCACCTTCTCCCCAATTCGTTGTATACGTATGGGAACCGAAATGATATTGATTTTTTTTGAGATCCACGAATTTGGCAACGGTAGTCTCAAATGCTGCAAAATCCTCCAGTAACAGGTCATCAAACGCCTTACCGGAAAGAAAAAGCGCATATGTACCGTCGCTTGTATTGATTATCCATTCCCCACCATTTTCAATCTTCAGATCAGCGCCATCGTCAACCTGCAGACCAACTGACTGTGAAGCCGCCACTACGCCTCCACTCTGGATAGTAATCTCACTAACAGATATACTGTCTGCCTCCAATCGACCGCCAATCTCGACAGTGCCACCTACACTTCCGGAGCCTCCCAGCGTAATATTACCGTACGCGGTGACGTTCGCGCCCTTCTTAATAACTATTTCAGAGCCTGAAATCATTACATTGATCGCGTTGGAATTATTTTCATTCAAAATTTCTACCTGTGCGTTTTCCTTAAAGGTGAGGGTGACCGGGGCCTTCGGACCTGTGAGATTAGAGTCATTATAATAGTAAGGCCAAACATCAATACTGTCCTGAATCGCACCAGTTCCACGAATGATAATATTGGTTGCGTTGCTGTAGAATAGACTATCATGGGTGCCTTCCTGCCCCCACTCAAGCGTTCCTCCGTTTAAATCTATGGTCAACGTAGTACCATCCGGGGATGTATTAATTGTCGGTGTTGATTCCTCCGCCCAGGCTGTCCACGGCAGCAGTCCCAGGCACAGGACCAATGCCATACTTATACTCAAAATTCTGCGTTTCATAACGATGTTCCTCCTTGCTGCATTTCTCTATTCTTCACTTTACCAAAAAATTTTCTGAAAACAATACATCTGGCACCAACGTCAATTTTCTGGCAGCAACGTCAGGCCCGGCGATGGAAACCCGACGGGATTCATGGTACAATAAGCGCAGGAGGTGGAGTGGAATGAAAATCGCCATTGTGGATGACGAGGCAGACTGCCAGGCGGAGATGGAGAGCCTGCTGAAGCACTTCGGTGCTGAAAACGGCCTTCAGATGGAGATAACTTCCTTCTCCGGCGGGGAGGCGTTTTTGGATGCCGCCCGCCAGGAGCGGTTTGACATTGTGTTTATGGATATTTACATGGAGGGCCTGGACGGGATGAGGGCTGCCGTTCGCCTGCGGAAAACGGACAGGCAGTGCGTGCTGATCTTCCTTACCTCCAGTGAAGAACATTTTCCGGATGCTTTTTCCGTCCACGCCTTTGAGTACATCCTCAAACCTCTTGTGCCTCAGCGGGTGTATGATATCCTCCGGGATGCGCTGGCGATTCTGCCGCCGGAGTCCCGGTATATCGAGGTAACCAGTGAGCGGAAAATCGTGCGGCTCTTTCTCCATACCATCGTTTCCGCCGTTGCCGATGCCCACTATTTGAACATCGGTCTTGCGGACGGTTCTGTGGTCCGCAGCCGGATGACCATCCGGGATTTTTTGCGGATGGCAGAAGATGCACCGGGATTTATCTCTGTCAACAAGGGAATCGTTCTCAATGCCGATTACATCACGCAGTTTGAAGCCAACTGCTGCCTTACGGAAAACGGCGGGCGGTTTCCGGTCCGCGTGCGGGATCGGGCACAGCTGGAACGGGCGGTAAGCGCTTATCACTTCGAAGCGATCCGCAGCTGGCAGCGGGTCGGGCAGGGAAGGAGGGACGCCCCATGAGCCTTTGGGAATGGATGCGCAATCTGTTTCTTTATCTGATTTTGCTTCCTTCGGCAGTGTCTTGCTATCTGCCGATGAAACACCAGATGAAACGTACTCCGGCTGTCACGGCTGTGCTGTGCCTGGCGGTGCTGCTTCCCTTTTCCCTGATCGCCGCTTATGTGCAGATGCGCTTTCACCTGAGCTGCAATTCTCTGCTGCTTCCTGCAATACCGGTGTTTTTTCTCCTCTATTTCCGGACGCTCAAAATTGATCTGCCCCGGGCACTGGCCGTGTTCGTCGGAGTTTGTGCCGTAGAGAGCTTTCCTGTCCATTTGAGCAATGCCTTTCACGCGTATTTGTATCCCCAGGACTGGAGCGGAGAAAGCATGGAGCTGGTTCTGATGCAGATGGCGCTATCGTCTTTGATGCTGGTGCTGGCGTGCTTGGTTCGTCGGCACTATGTATGGGTGATCGATCATCTGGACTTTCCGAAAATATGGTATTCCAGCATGGCGATCTCCGGCACTTTTCTGGCCTTCAATGTGTTTGCTGCACTGGGGTTTCTTGCAGAGGACAGCACGGAACGCATCTTTCGCCTGTTCCCCTTGCTGGAAATCTGCGCCCTGGCGCTGCTGGTATGCGTCTATGTCCTGTTCTACCAGAGCGCCCGGCGGATTTTAGAGCGGGCGCGGATGGAACGGCGAGACCAGCTTCTGGAAATGCAGAGCCGCCAATACCGGGCCCTGCAGGAACACATGAAACAGACCGCTTGCCTGCGTCACGATTTCCGCCACTCCCTCCGGCTGCTGTCGAGTATGGCTGAATGCGGGGATCTGGAAGGAATAGGGGCCTATCTGGCGCAGTACGAAAACGTGCTGAGCGAGGGCACACCCATCGACTTTTGCACGAATGTTACCATGAATGCTTTGTTTCGATATTATCACGAAACAGCAATCTCCGCCGGAATCAAAACAGCGTGGAGAATTGAGCTTCCCGACCCGCTGGCAGTGTCGGAGCTGGATCTGGCCAGCCTGTTCGGAAACATCATCGAAAATGGAATTCAGGGATGCCAGACCCTGCCGGAGGAGAAACGCTATTTCAACCTGACCATAGAAAAGCGGTGCGGAAACAGCCTGTACGTGGTGGCTACCAACAGCTTTGATGGGCACATCCGAAAGGGAAAGACCGGATATCGGTCCACAAAGCACAGCGGGGCAGGGCTGGGCCTGGTCGCCATCGCTGCCGTAGTAGAAAAATACGACGGCCTCCTTCAGGTCTCCAACAGCAGCAGCGAGTTTTTTATGGATGTGATGATTCAAACAGGCGGGTAGGGGATGTGGAACATTTCTAAAGACAACTGCAATCAAAAACGGCCCCAACAACGGGGGCGTTTTCTTTTCTTCATAAAATTTGTGCGCACCGGTCAGCGGCTGTGCACTTTGGTAGAAAAAATGCGCGGCCCAGTTTACTGGCCGCGCATCTGTTTATGCAAAATTCACACTTCGCCGCAGCATATAGAGATGCGGCAGGGATATCCGGACGGATTAAATCTGAGGACCGGCGGCAACCAGGCTCTTTCCGGCATCGTTGCTCTCGTACTTCGAGAAGTTCTTGATAAAGCGCTGCGCTAGATCCTTGGCCTTGGTTTCCCATTCGGAGGCATCCGCATAGGTGTCGCGGGGGTCGAGGATGTTCGGATCAACGCCCGGCAGTGCGGTGGGCACTTCCACGTTGAAATACGGAATCTTCTTGGTCTGGGCGTTTAAGATAGAGCCGTCCAGGATCGCGTCGATGATGCCGCGGGTATCCTTGATGGAGATGCGCTTGCCGGTGCCGTTCCAGCCCGTGTTCACCAGATAAGCCTTAGCGCCGCTGACCTGCATTCTCTTAACCAGTTCTTCTGCGTATTTGGTCGGATGCAGCTCTAAGAACGCCTGGCCGAAGCACGCCGAAAAGGTAGGCGTCGGCTCGGTGATGCCGCGCTCTGTACCCGCAAGCTTTGCCGTAAAGCCGGACAGGAAGTAATACTGCGTCTGCTCCGGCGTGAGGATAGAAACGGGAGGCAGCACGCCGAAGGCGTCCGCGGACAGGAAAATCACGTTCTTTGCCGCAGGGGCAGAAGATACGGGGCGGACGATGTTTTCGATGTGGGTAATCGGATAGGATACGCGGGTATTTTCCGTTACGCTCTTGTCGGCAAAGTCGATGTTACCTTCCGCATCCAGCGTAACGTTCTCCAGCAGGGCGTTGCGCCGGATGGCGTTGTAGATGTCCGGCTCAGACTCCTTGTCCAGATTGATGACCTTCGCATAGCAGCCGCCTTCGAAGTTGAAGATGCCGTTATCATCCCAGCCGTGCTCGTCGTCGCCGATCAGCAGGCGCTTGGGGTCGGTGGACAGCGTGGTTTTTCCCGTGCCGGAAAGGCCGAAGAAAATTGCCGTGTTTTCGCCGTTCATATCCGTGTTGGCGGAGCAGTGCATAGAAGCGATGCCCTTCAGCGGCAGGTAGTAGTTCATCATGGAGAACATGCCTTTTTTCATTTCGCCGCCGTACCACGTGTTTAGAATAACCTGCTCGCGGCTGGTGATGTTAAAGACGACAGCAGTTTCGGAATTCAGGCCCAGCTCTTTGTAATTTTCGGCCTTGGCCTTGGATGCGGTGTATACCACGAAATCCGGTTCAAAGGCTTCCAATTCTTCGGCCGTCGGCTTGATGAACATATTTTCCACAAAGTGAGCCTGCCATGCGACTTCCATAATGAAGCGGATGGCCATGCGGGTGTTTTCGTTGGCGCCGCAGAACGCATCCACTACGAACAGCCGCTTACCCGAAAGCTCTTTCTGCGCGATTTTCTTGACCGCCTCCCAGGATTCCTGGCTCAGCGGATGGTTGTCGTTTTTATACTCGTCGGTGGTCCACCACACGGTATCTTTGGAGTTTTCGTCCATGACGATAAATTTATCCTTCGGCGAACGTCCAGTATAGATGCCGGTCATTACATTCACCGCGCCAAGCTCGCTTACCTGGCCTTTGTCGTAGCCTTCCAGATCGGCTTTTGTTTCTTCCTCAAACAAAAACTCATAGGAAGGGTTGTGGATAATCTCCGGCGTTCCCGTGATTCCATAGCGGCTCAAATCAATCGTTTTCATGTTCATTCAACCTCTTTCTTTCACAATTATTTATGTAAAAATAATTTTGCCAAAAACCATCATTCCCATCTTCCGGGCACGCGTTCGACTAAAAATGTGCCGGATGCTCCGATCAGCTGTGGGGAACCCCGTTTGTGCGGCACCGGTTGGGGGTGCCAGTGTAATCTATTATAGCATTGTTTATGGAAAAGGGAAACCATCTTCTATTCTCCTTTTCCATTTTAAGAATACCACAAAAATGCAAAAAATACAAGGCTGGTAATGGGAGATGTGCGGTGCTATAATCGGTTTTCAAGCGACAGAAAGCCGGATGCATGCGATTTCGGCAAGCGGAAGTTGCAGTAGGGAGGGATGCTCTTGAGTAAGGATTGGATGGTTTTATGGCAACAGAAAAATCAAGTAAAGCAGGTGATTGCGACAAATCAGATCACGCAGCGGTACCGGTTGAGCCTGAGCGAGCAGGATGCCCAGATGATTTTGGAGGAGCGCAGCCGCGCTTTGCAAGAGCAGAAACGCATTGAGTTTGGCGAGGGGATTGCGCCAAAGATTATTTATGAATTTTGCGATTCTGCGTATATCGACCAGAGCAATTACGTCGATACCATCATTCGGTTGCAGGAAATATTTTACCTCTATAAGAACGAAGTACTGGATGAGCTGACCGACGACGAACTCCTGCACTTTATGAAGGAGCAATTCGAAGGCATATGTTTCGGCTCGTTAGAATATCTAGAAAATACGTGTCTGGCCAATTTCGCGCAGGCGGTCCGGGCCGGATACGACGGCTATCAGGGCTCGGATGGCTATGGGGAGTATTCGCAGTTTGACGAAGTGCCGCGATGGGATTACGAGCTGTACCTTGCGGCCTTAAAAGAGCTTTGCTGGGGGTGATAGCAGATGGAACACAGATTGCCGGGATATAAAATGGAAGAACTGCTGCCGGTTGTGGAAACGCTGGCGGAAGCGTATACGGCGCACGAAAGCACGTCGATTACCTGCGAAACCGCGGAACAGCTGATGGGCGCTGTGGCATACTGCATCCGCGAGATGGAGCTATGCGGGGGTTCCCACTCTATTTTGGCGGAAGGAATTCCTGCGCAGAAAGCCTATGCCATCGGAGCGGCGCAGGTGCAGGAGAAGGCCAGAAGGGCGCTGGCAATATGCAACGAAATTTTGGCTGAATTTAATTGCTACGGAAACCGCTGCCTGCACGATACCGTTACCGCAGGGCTGCCGGAATTCTTTAAGTGGTACGATGTTCGCTTCGAACCACAAAATACAATCATAACGTTGGATTATCCGGTCTTAAAGGATCTCTCCCGCTATACGGGTATTGATAAAATCTACGAATACGTTCTGTGCATCCGTCTGGAGCAGAAATTCCTGCGCGCATTTCCGGAAAAGCGCGTTATAAGGATATTGTCTAAATATAATAAGCGATATGAGGAAGCGATGGATAACATATGCGAAGTTGTGTTCGGCGCTGTCATCGGGCATGCGTTGGCCCGAAAACCGTTGGCAGAGCCCGATTGGGAAAACAAGGACTATCAGAGGGTTCAGGAAGTATTTATACAAGAGGAGTTGCAGAAAATTAACGGACGAATGGAAGATGCTGCCAGAGGGTTTGTGCAGAGCTATTGCGGGGACTGTGGGGAACTGGCGGAATACCTGTGCAGCGCTGTCCGGGGGATTACCATTCGCCTGAAACATGCGGCAGACAACGGCTTTCTTCCAAAGCTGCTGTAGACATCCCTGATTTGATTCCGACTCGACGGAGCGTTGATTGCTTTCTGCTGCGGCATATCGTAAAATCAGGGCAAACGTATGAAGGAGGAATCAACAATGAAAATGATAGCATTTAACGGAAGCCCTGCCGGAAAGGACAGCGCGACCAACCGCATCATCGAAGCGTTTTTAAGCGGCGCAGAGCGCGCCGGTGCGCAGACGGAAAACTATCAGCTGTGCGACTATGCCATCAGCCAGTGCAGAGGATGCTTTGCCTGCTGGTTTCAGTCCCCAGGAGTGTGCGTTATGCAGGATGATATGAAACAACTGCTGCGCGCCTATCAGTCCGCAGACGTGGTCTGTTTCGGCTCGCCAGTGTATTCCTGGAACGTGACAGCGCTTCTCAAAAATTTTGTGGATCGGCTGATTCCCTTAAAAAGCCCGCTCATTACGGAAAGCAGCGGAAATTTTGATATGGCCGATGCCAAGCAGCGGGTGCAGAGGTATGTGGCGATTGCCAACTGCGGGTTTCCGGGAGAGAATAACTTTTCGATTATAAAAGCAGCGTTTTCCTGCTGCAACCCCGCGCTGGAAATCTACCGGAACTGCGGAAAGCTGCTGAAATCAAAGCAGCCGTCGGTTCAGACCGTCGTAGGGGAATACTTGCAGGCGGTGGAAACCGCGGGCTATGAAATGGCGGCGACAGGCCAGGTGTGCGAAGAGACAAAACAGCGGATGTCGATGCCGCTGATGAGCGTGCAGGACTATGTAAAGTTTTTGGGGATGTAGTTTCACCGCAGACAGTAAAAGGATGGCGGCAGGAGCATCATGGCGCCCGCAGGGATGCCGCGATGCTCTGGGCCGTGCTGTTTTTAAAAAGACGAAATCCTATCGAGGATAGATAATGCAAATGCATCCGCGAAGTCGTCTTCGGAGAAATCCTCCGCCAGATCGCTTTTGATTTCTTTCAGGGCCTGCTCCAGCGCCAGGTGCAATTCCTGGGCTGCTTCCTGCTGTTCCTCTGCAGAAAGATCGTTCCAGTCTCTGTTATCCACATACATACAGCCGCTGAGCGCTGCGATGGAGCACAAAAGCAGAACCGCAAGACAAAAGTGCTTCAATCTCCTCATAAAAATCCTCCCTATAAATATTTATCCACGATATTTAAAGCGGCGATGAACAATACCGTAATCAGCGCTGTCGATGCGATGATAGCAATAATTCCAATGGTTTTCTGCGCCGTATGACTGAGCTTTCCCGACGGATGCGCCGGAGCCGGCGGGGTGTGTTCCTGCCCGGATATGAGATAATCGGCGCTTACATTATAAATCTCTGTAAGCCTGGCGATGTTATCAAGGTCAGGTTTTCCCTGTCCACTCTCCCACTTCGATACAGCCTGCCTGGAAATGCCCAGTAAATCCGCAAGCTGTTCCTGTGAATAATGAGCTTCTTTCCGTAAATTTTGCAATCGTTGTGCTAAACTCATGTATATCACCTCCTGATGCAATGGTAGCATCCGCTGTCAGTTGCGGTCTACCAACAAGGATTTCCCTTGTGTCAACCATGCGTTGCGATTGTGAGAATATTTGTTGCGGGGCGCGTATGCGCCGGATGCAATGCACAAATGGGATTACAGCGGCAGCTTCATATAAATTGAGGTGTCCATGGGGCTGTTGTTGTAACTTTCGATTTCATAGAACCCATATTTTTTATAAAGCCGGATGGCTGCCTTTAAAAAGGGGAGCGTGTCCAGAAGCATATGCGAATAGCCGATTTCCTTGGCATCCTGTATAATCTGCTGAACCAGCCGGTCGGCAATATGGTTTGCGCGAAATTCCGGGCGCACATACAGGCGCTTCATCTCGCAATTCGCCTCGTCGATCCTTCGCAGGCCGATGCATCCAGCCAGGCGGCGGTCGCAATACGCCAGATACAGACGCCCGAAAGGCGGGCCGTATTTGTCGGTCAGATGCGCAAGTTCTTCCTCGTAGTTCTGAAGGTCGAGATATGCTTGAAAGGAAGGGTCGCCGGCGATCAGCATGGCGGTGTATTCGGAAAAAAGCGCTGAAACCTCGGATTCGTGTTCATATGCGGGAATGATATTCAATACCATCGGAACCTCCTTAAACGTTGTGAGAGCCATCGGATGGCGCAGCTTTACTTCGCTCTTTGATATACGCAATGGCATACTGGGCTGTCAGCTTCAGATCGGGGCGGCGGCTTTTGAGGAACCGCTCCAGCAAGGGAATGTCTGCCGGTTCTCCAATGGTTTGCAGAGCGATATTCGCATAGTACATCTCATACTGCCAGGTTTTCTCATCTGCCTGCGTAAGATAATGGGCTAATACCTTTCGGCTTTCGCTTCCAGGGCAGGTGCCCAGGGCATGGATTGCACTGTGGCGCACACGACGCCGCTCGTCCTTTGCCAAAGACAGAATGGGGGAGATGTCTACATCGGCAGGAAGCATTATTTTTGCGGATCGCTGCCAGTCTGTGATGCGATTCAGCATAGAATCAAGTATGTGCTTATCGTTTTCCTTTTTCAGCCGTTGAATGAAAAAAGACGCCGCTGCTTTATCAAAGGAGGTTTCCAGTAAACGCCCGAGAATGAAATAGGCAGCATCCCGCACATCGCGTTTTTTCTTGTCTTTTCCCTCGTGTTCGTCGATCATTTCCATGAGCTGAGGAAAAAGGGCAGCATCCGTCAGGAGCTCCGCCTCCCGCAGCGCTTTCCAACGGGTCGTCTCCGTGCTGATAGCAAACGACTCGTCTTTTGTATTGATTCTTGCGATCAGATCTAAAAGCGCCTTTTTATCCATAGATTGACTCCCGACATCTGTTGCTGTTTTATATAGAGCGCCTGCACTTTGCGTCTGTTTGAACTGCGCCACGCCCGGCGGGCAGCGAACCAGAATGAACGCTTGCAAATGTGTATTTTAGTTTATCACAGGATATGCTCTGCCGCAAGGTGTAGAGGAGACGATCAACGCATGCCAGGTGCCAGTCGTTTTGTGAGGCCACAGCCTTGCGGAAACAAGTTGAAGTGCGCACATTGCAGTGATATAATGTCTACATCCGGTGATTGGCGAGCCGCAAGCGAAGGCAGAGCCGCGGTGTAACAGATATCGCGCAGCTTAGCGATTGACGAGTGCGATAGCACGAAGGCAGAGCATAGCGCTTGTGACATAATATCTGTAAGAAAAAGTGTGTTGCACTGCAAATTATCGCAAAAAATAAAGGAGAGATAAAAATGGATATTA
>CATJIF010000115.1 GCA_949740445.1 uncultured Peptostreptococcaceae bacterium
CGGACGAAGATGTAACGGCAATTCAGGATATCTTAGACCATGACTGAACCTTAAACGATTTACGCGGCCAACGTACTTCCGGGACTTATACTGCATTTGTGTTCTGTATTTATGCGTTTTTAGCCATTATTGCTCTGGTAACGGTATTAAATATTGTAAACAGTATTTCTATGAGTGTGTCCTCAAAAATTAAGTCATACGGTGCAATGCGGGCCGTAGGAATGAACGAACATCAGATAACTAAAATGATTGTTGCTGAAGCATTTACCTATGCTTTGTTGGGAGGTATTGTTGGCAGTATGGTCGGGCTGATCGTTTACAGGCTGCTATACAACATTCTTATAGGCACGCATTTCAGCTATGCAATATGGAGTTTGCCGACAATTCCTTTACTAGTCATTTTGCTATTTGTTTGTATGGCAGCCATCATAGCTGCTTATATTCCGGCAAAACGGATTCGCAACATGGCAATCACCGAAACAATCAATGAACTATAATTGTATTCCGCTTCGATGGTGTCAGTGGTGTTGATTTCAATGCATTCAGCAATCTTGCGGAACCTGTCTGCAAACTTAAAGTGAACACCGATATTGCCGTTTTCGTAAATCTCGATTTGGTCTTGCCATCCTTGATACAATTCGATTTTGCCTTTGTACTTTTTGATTTTGCCCTATAGGAAAACCAAACGGTTGAAAATTGAGCAAAACATGATATAATCCCCTTAAACAAATCATAATTTTTCAGAAAGATAAGGAAGAAGATACGATGTGGAAATGTCCAAAGTGTGGAAAAGAATTTAAGAATACGAATCAGAGTCATTATTGTGGAGAAAAGCCGAAAACCATCGAAGAATATATTATGCGTCAGGATCAAAACAAACAGGCTGACCTGTTTCTTATGAGGCAGATTCTACAGCAAACACTGCCAGAAGCGGAAGAGCGAATTTCCTGGAGTATGCCAACCTATTGGAAAAACCATAATATTCTTCACTTTGCTGCTTCAAAAAAGCATATCGGCTTTTATCCTGGTACTGAAGCAGTCTTGGAATTTAAAGAAGAGCTGGAAAAATATAGCGTGGATAAAGGGACAATACGTATTCCATATGGAAATATTGATGTTGATTTAGTAAAAAAGATTGCTCAATGGTGCTTGAATACCGGAAATCATGCATAACGTCCAGTTCTACAGACATCTATACACGAAACAGGAGGACGGACTGAGTGACTTTCGCCTTAAAGATGAAGCACAATATGGAGAGGCAAGCAAAAAATTTTCTCTACTAAAATGGGGAGGTCATACTTCAAAATTTACTTCGTCATATCAGTATGATTTACAAGGATATGAATTAGAAATTGAGATGCCGATAAATGTTTTTAGAAAAAGCGATGAACGCCTGATAACAGGCGGTCTGTTTCTCTCGTTCAAATTCACCGAACATGATAGTTCAAAACCACAAAGCATTATAATGTGCGACGATATAAGAGTGTATTCCGATGATGTGATTGTGCAAGAATTTTCGCTTTCAGTCGATGGGATATGTTATAAAAGTGCAGAAAAAACTTTATGGTTTGAGGCTGCATTAGAAGATATTTGCAGGCAGATAAAAGGCGATTATTATATTAAGTGTTGTTTTACCTGTCAATATTCCGATTATTCGCCTTATGGTAGTGATGATTACGGCACTATGCTCTGTTTTTATCGCCATAAAAGCGATTGCTTAAAAGTGAACACCAAAGATGATTTCTTCGCTTTTCTTGCAGGGAAAGATTGGGATGCACGGCAGGAAACATATCTATGTGAACACTATTGTCCACGCAATAAAGCGAGTGGCTATCGTGGTTTTGTAGATGGGATAGATTAAAACAATACAATACAACCAGCAGGTAAGTTTCTTTGGAACAAGTATCGGCCCGTGGCCCGATTTGCCCCCTTAGCCCGCTACTTGATACGCTTGCACGCTTTGGCAAGCAATTCGGGTGTGGCTGCACTCCGACAGCAGGAGCAGTAATAAGCGCACTGGAAAAGCACAAAATATAATTTTTACTCTCGCGTCGTACCCACTTTCTTTTTTCTATCATTATGCCATATCAAGTACCACGCCGTCGCATACAGCAGGACATAAACTGCCGACAGGCTTAAGGTAACAATGTACGTTTGACGCAATCCAGCGGCATAGCTCTCGGCGGTCTGGTCTGGCTCCACGGTAATATAAGTGCCACGATCAGGAATACTGAGCACCCGCCGCTTTACAGCGGTTCCCGCATCCACTGCCGCCTGCCCCATCTCCGCAGTGATTGTCCGCTCTTTCCACCGATAGCCGCTTCCGCCAATGTCACGATAGCAAACTGTGTAAACGGTTTCGGTGGGATGCATGCGCCGATCCCGGCTGTCCGCGTTGGTGTTTTTTACTTGCTCGGATGCCACCTCGCAGGGGATAAAGGTATAAACACCTCTATCCTCATAGCTGTCAGCGGGGAGCATAGCAGACAATTCCTCAATGGAGAGATAGCCCACCACCGCCGCTAAAATCAGCAGCATCACCCCCGCCACAAAGACGATTGATTTTAGTTTTGCCATACGCACCTCGCATTTTTTTATATTTTTTCCCTTTTACCTTTCGTGCTGATAAACGCCCGAAAACTTTGATTTCTGTCATTTTAGCGAAAAGAAGTCCAACTTTTTCCGGCTCCGTTTTTTTGAAAATCACGCATAATTTTTTGTCTTCTGCTGTCCATGAAGAACTGGTACTGAAAGCATTACAATCGTAGTCAAGCTCATCTGGATAAATCGAAATGTCTTCCCAGCAGTCAGCAACAGTTTCATCATAGCCATCAAACAAATGCTCTACACCAATAGAAATTACACGCTCTCCAAAATGATGTGACACGTCTTCTAAAATAACAGGCGCCTAAATAAAAAAAAGAAGTATTTGTGAACCTTGGCAGGAGGAAGTACACTTTCCCGGAAGAATCAGACCGCCAAATTGCCGAATAAAATTTACACCTCCCTGAAAAATCGGATAGTTTGTATCTAATGCCTTTTTCAAATCGCCAGATGCATAGTCTCTTTTGCTGCACCAGCCATACCAGTGCAGAAAAAAATCTACTTTTTCTTCCAGTATGTAAGGGAGCATATTTTTGTCTTTATGTTCCTAATAAGAACAAATCGCATGGAGCAGGTACACAATTTCCGAAAAAGAAGTTCCTAAAACAATTCGTCTAAGAGAAGATAGTAGCGCATTTTTTCTCGATCCCAAGCGATATCCAGCTGTTCAAACAGACATTCGGGCCGAAATTCATAAGAGGCCGTTTTGCAATACCGGCCAGTAAGATTATCTCTCAGGCTGCGCCAGCACAGAGCGATATCCTGATAGCGGTCGGCAATTCCGCTTCGCCCCAGGTCGATAAATCCGCTGACGGTTCCATCTTTAATAAAAATATTGGGAAGGCAGAAATCCCCGTGGGAAAAAACCAGATCCTCCTGCGGCCGGTTTTCCTTCAGCCATGCCAAAAGCTCAGCCGGCGAAGAAAACCCACCTTCTCCGTAAGTTTCGGGCTCAACATCCTCCAGGTCGCAGAGGCCGTTTGCCACGCGAAACTCCGCCAGCCGCAATTTTTGGTCCAGTCCCGCCTGCACCGGGCAGCCTGCAGCCTTCACCTGCCAGAGCTTCCGCAATCCATCGGCCAGAATACCCGTTAATTTCTCCGGGTCCCGGATGAATTTTTCCTCGCAGGCCATCTCGCCCTCTGCCTTGCTCATCAGCAGATACTGTTTCCCATCCTGCTGCGCGGCGCAGATAACTTCAGGAACGGGTAACCTTCCAAACAGCCATGCCATCATCTGATGCTCGCACTCCGACTCTTCGCTGTGCGTTTCTATTTTTAAAACCATATCATCGAAGCAAAGTACATCGCTGCCGGATTTTCCAATCGTATTGATCGTATAATTTCGATTGCCGATCACTTTGCATATCTCTTTCGGAAATTCCATTGGTACTCCTCTCTTCCGCACTCGATTCGTTAAACAAACCATTGTTTTGTAAAAATGCGAGAGCTACTGGGCTGCACATAGGTTATGGCGAAATGCCGTTACAATTGCATTCCATAAAAAAAGACCGCTCTTGCGAAATCCTCGCGAAAAACAGTCTCTTTTTGCTCTTGTTGTTTAGGCGTCTTTGCTCTTGATCTTGGCTGCCTTACCGGTTCTCTGACGCATGTAGTTCAGCTTCGCTCTTCTCACGTCGCCCTTTCTCGTTACCTCGATCTTTTCTACCAGCGGAGAATGTACCGGGAACGTTTTTTCAACGCCTACACCGGAAGCAATTCTTCTGACAGTAAAGGTGGCATCCAGGCCGCCGTTCTGCTTCTTCAGCACAAATCCTTCAAACACCTGGATTCTCTCGCGGGAACCTTCCTTGATCTTAATGTGCACTCTGACGGTATCGCCGACTGCAAACTTGGGAACATCGCTCTTTACGTAATCCTGTGCAATTACCTGCATAATATCCATTGTATCGTGTCCTCCTTCCCTCATAGACGTTCTTGGTATCCAAGCGCAGTTTTCTTCTGCTTTATCCAGCGGAACGCCCGTAATACATCTTTTCTAATATATCATGGACTTGGACAAAAAAGCAACTGTTTTTTGCAAATCCTGCGCACATTTTTCTGTCTTCTCTCAAATCCGAAGCGCATGGACTTCTATAGAAACGCCAGCTCGAGATACCGCTACAACCTTCCCGAGGCGGCTTTGCTTCAAATAAAGCGGCGAGATCTGCACATTTCAACAGCTCTGCCGCTATCTCGTACTGCCCGGCTTCCATCGCGGCAAACATGTCGATTACCGCCAGGTTTCCGCCGTAAGCTGCGCTTGCGCGGAAAGGGGCAAACTCCCTCTGGCTTTTCTCGTAAAGCTGCAGCGCCTGATTTCCCTGTGCGGTATAAAAGTAACAGGCGCAGAGATTCAGGCGTTGTATATTTTGAATATTGACAGATATTTTCGTGCTCCTTCCTATCCCAACCGCACGACTGGTTCATGGGCCGCTGGAAGTATCCATTCCTCGGCAGCCTGTACGCTGTCATATACGCGGAATTCGTTTCCCTTGTTGGACTCCATCACCAGCTCTCCAAATCTACCCTCAAGAAGCTCCATATCCTCAATGATCAGGGCTATTTTGATATTGTAAATTTGAAATTTGTTCAGCACCGCGCCAGCCAGACCGGTTCTCAGGTTGAAAAAATCCGGCGACACCGATCTTTCATGGAGCAGCAGGCTGCCGGTGTCGTTGCTGATGCAGGCGGACACCAGCTCTATGGCGTCTTTTTCGGAGGAGAGGACACCCGTGAACGGGGTGCAGTTCAGATAACGCCCATTTTTCTTTGTTATAATATTAAAATTCATGTTTGTTCTCCTTTTTTGTAGTGTTCTAATCCCTCGCGGAACTGCTGAATCCAGCGCAGCTCCGCTTCACACGTCTGGATAAAGTTGTCGTAAATCATTTCCCACACAAAGTGCTCTTGCTCCGACCGGTTGGGGAAATTTTTCTCGCGACGCTTTTCTTCTTTCCGCATGGCTAATTGCTGCGTCATCGCTTTTTCATACTTTGCGAGCAGCTCATCTATTTTCTCCGGTTCCAGCCCTCCGGCCCATGACAGCTGTATGAGAAAGGCTTTCTTATACTCAGGTATTTCCGGTTCTTCACTGGTTACCCACCTGATGAGCTCGGACAGGCCGGATTCTGTAATGGAATAGATCTTTTTATTTGGGGCGCTTTCCTGATACTGCACTTCATTTGTCACAAATCCGTTTTCGAGCAGCTTCACAAGCGCTTTGTAAATTTGGTTGTTATTGCCCGACCAGTACAGGAACGGAGAGTCCTGCATCACGCGCTTCACATCATACCCTGTAAGCGGTTTCCAACTAAGCAAACCTAAAATTGCGTAATCAATCGTCATAGTATATTCCTCCTTATCATGTGTTAATTTTAACCTATGATATTGATTGCGTCAATCACGGTGTAAAGCTGCTGCTGCAAGCTCTCTGCGAGTATGGGAAATGCGAACAGAAGCAATTCTTTCTGTAAATTTCCAGAGGTTAAGGGCGTTGGGAGATGCTATAGATGCAGCACTGTTGCTGTTTCGTCTGCGATTCATTTCAACCCCTCCTTTCTTTTTATCATATGTTATTAGTAACACAAGTTAAAAAACAAGTCAAGAGATTTTTCTTTTCTGTCTTAAAATAATTTCAATTTGAAATTTCCCCGCATGGGCCATGATGCACCGTACCACGGGCCGCCCATAGGACGGAGCTTTCCCTTGGCAGGCCAATCGCACATAGAGTGTGAGGTAAAAATAATCTTGCGCATGGAAGGATTTCTTCCTTACTGCATTTATGGCAAAAGAAAAAAGCGACCACAGTTTGTGATCGCCCATAACATAATAAAAGTTAGTTCTATCTGCTGTATTCGGCTTCCAAAGGAGCCATCACCTCCGGGTTCTGACCGACCCAGGCCATAGCGCAGCTGCATAAAACTGTGGTCAATTGGTCGTCTACAAAGCCTTTCGCCCCATTTTCCTTTAAGAGCTGCACTAAAACCTCCGCAACTTTTAAATCTTTCTCGTTAAATCCATTGCCCAATTGAAGGTATTTTAAAAAGGCATCCAGCATTTTTTGAAAATCCTCATCCCAGTTCATACAGCCGTTGTCTAAAAATTCATGCTGCACCCTGCCTGCAATTCGGATGATCTCTCCCTGCGCTGTCTGCGCTTTTCCACACGATGGAACAAGGGATTTCCAAAGCGTTTGAAACGCCTCGGCCTCGTCCCCTTCCGGCACTTTGATGGGCGCAATGCCATCATGGATTCGCTGTTCCTCGACCTTTGTATTCTTTTCAGCCATTATCATGTTCCTCCAACTGCCGGTTTATCGCACCGGTTCTATTTTAGGCGCATACCTTGCTGCATGCAGATTTTAGCCCAGGGCCGCGCCAAGGCGTTCGCGCACAGCGGTTTTCTCACATCGGCTGTCCTGCTGAGGCAGGGCCTACGCCCGGGGATGCGTTCTGTCGTACACCTCTTTGATGCGGTTTTTCGTTACCGACAGGTAAATCTGCGTCGCTGTCAGGTCTTCGTGGCCCATCAGCTCCTGGATGGATTTGAGATCCGCCCCGTTTTGCACCATATGTACCGCAAAGGAATTGCGCAGCGTCTGCGGCGACAACCGGTGCGCAAGCCCCGCCTTCTGCGCATATTCCTTCAATATCTTCCAAACGCCCTGCCGCGTCAGGCGCGAACCGTTGTAATTGAGAAACAGCGCCCCTTCGTCTTCCCTGCCCCGCAGAAGCTTTGGCCGCACCTCGTAAATATACCGTTCCATTGCCTCGCGGGAGGGACGCCCCAGCGGCACGATGCGCGCCTTGCCGTGTTCCCCGCTGCAGGTAACAAAGCCGATGCGTAGATTGACATCGCCTACGCCCGCTGCCGCCGCTTCGCTCACGCGCAGCCCCGCGGCATACAGAAGCTCCAAAAGCGCCTGGTCCCGTCGCCCCTTCAGGCTGTCATCCGGCTGCGACAGCAGTTCTTCCATCTCCTGCACTGTCAGAAATTCGATCTGCTTGCGCTGCACCTTCGGCGACTTGATATGGTCGGCCGGGTTTGCCGAAATCTCCCCCATCCGAAGAAAGTAATTGTAAAATCCCCGCACTGCCGCCAGCTTCCGGTTTAGCGTAGAGCCGGACCGGCCGTCGTTTTTCAGCTTCAGCATCCAGGCAACGATATCCGTATTGCTGGCAGAAAGCAGCTGCTGCGTTCCCCGTTCCTTCAGAAAGGCCTCCAGCTCTGCAATGTCGGCCTCGTAGGCTAAGCGCGAATTTTCAGCCATCTTTTTCTCTGTTTCCAAATACTGTGTATATTGCTTTATGGTTCCATCCATGCTGCCCCTCGTCAACTTTTCAGTCATAGCTTGCCATGGTTGTACATATTCTTACTACAAGAAAAGGAGGTCACTTCCATGGCTCATATCAGACACAATGTTCCTGCGGTTTCCGCTTTGTATTTCCAGCGCCAAAGCGCATTGCTCTTCACGCTGTTCTTCTTTGTCCTGGGCATTTCCGCCGGCGCGTTTACGGAGCTGTTTCTTCCCGACGACAGCAAATCGCAGGTAGCTGCCTACCTGACGCAGAATCTCTTTGCGCAGGAGGCGGTTCAGGCTCCGCAGGCGGTGTTTGTGAAATCCGCCAGCAACAACCTCGGGCTTCTGCTCGTTACATTTTTATCAGGTCTGACTGCCTTTGGCGTCCCCGCTGCCTATGCAGCTGTTGTCTACAAGGGCGCTGCACTGGGGTTTTCCTCCGCACTGCTGCTGGAAGCGCTCGCCGCCAAAGGCGTCCTCGCGCTGCTGTTTACCGTGCTTCCGCCGAACCTGCTGATTCTGCCAGCCCTTCTTTTATCTACGGGCGCCGCCGTCAATGCAGCCCTCAACGCCGCAAAGCGCCGCAGAGTTCCCGGCCGCCGCAAGAGCCTGTCCGTGGAAGCTGGCTCTTACTTCGCCTGCTTTCTCCTGCCGTTTTTGTTTATCCTGTTCGGCAGCCTGTTAGAAGCCTTTATATGCCCAGCTTTTCTGCGACTAATAGGATAGCGCAGATTGTCTTCCCGTCGATGATTTCCCCAGACATCGCCATCTGCTTTAACTGCGCCACGTCGTATTCGTAAATATCAATGGCCTCGTTTTCGTCGAAGCAGGTATCGCCCGGCGTCAGGCCGGTGGCCATAAAGATGTGGATGACCTCTGTGGAATAGCCGATGGAGGAATAAAACGAGGAGAGATGTTCGTATTTCTTCGCCGAGTATCCCGTTTCTTCCTGCAGCTCCCGCATGGCGGTAAAGAGTGGGTCTTCACCGCTTTCCCGCTTTCCGGCCGGAACCTCGAGCACCACATTCTCCGCTGCTTTGCGGTACTGCTTCACCATCAGCATTTTATGCGCATCCGTAACCGCGGCGATAGCAACGCCGCCCTGATGCTCCACGATTTCGCGATACGAAACATTGTCGCCTTTCACATAGACCTTATCTTTGCGCAGGTTTAAAATCGCGCCCTCGTAGATCATTTCCGACGAAATGGTTTTTTCTTCGTATGTCATATCTCATCCGTTCCTTTCGGCTATTTCTTCTGGTTCATCGCTTTCGCCTTCGCCGAACAGGCCCGCGAGCCTTCGATGACGGCCGAGCGAAGCCCGCGCTCTTCCAATATTCTGACCGCCTCGATGGTAGAACCTCCCGGCGAACAGACAGCATCTTTGAGCGCCCCCGGATGCGTGCCGCTTTCCAGGACCATCTTAGCCGAGCCCAGCACCGCCTGAGCGGCAAAGCGGTAGGCCTGTGCCCGCGGCATCCCCTCAGCCACCGCCGCATCTGCCAGCGCTTCGATAAACATGTACACGTAAGCGGGGCTGCTGCCGCTGACGCCGATGACTGCCTCGATCAGCGATTCTTTTACCACCTGAGCCTGTCCGCAGCTTTCGAACAGCGAAAGCACGGCGGCAAGCTCCTGCTCGTCTACGTTTTCTGCCGGGCAGACCGCTGTCATGCCTTCGTTCACCAGCACCGGTGTGTTGGGCATGGTCCGCAGGATTTTCGTTTCTGCGGGCAATCCAGCTTTCAGGTCGTCGAGGGTAATCCCCGCGGCGATGGAAACCACGATTTTAGCTTTACCCTGGGCCTCGAGTGCCGCCTTTACCTGCGGCAGTACCGCAGAAAACAGGTTGGGCTTTACGGCGAGCACGATCATATCGACAGCTGCCGCAAGCTGCGCCACATCTGCGCAACCGCAGACGCCAAGCTCCTTCGCCACGCGGGCGGTCTTTTCCTCGCCGTGCTCGGCAATGTACACATTGCCGGCCTCCTGCGGATGCTTTTTCACATAGCCGCCGATGATGGCGCCTCCCATATTTCCGGCTCCGATAAATCCAATCTTCATACTATTTTCCTTTCTGCAGCCGCGCGGATGCGGTTTTATCGCACCAGTGCGCTGGATGCTATCCGTTGCCCGATGCCCGTTTCTACCTGTACGCCACGCCTGCTGCCCCTTATCCGTAAAATACCGTTCCCGTCTCCCTGCCGTCGGCCGCCTTGCGCAGGATGTCGTATTTTTTGCCGTTAAGCAGCGCCATGGGAATGCCGAATTCGTTTACCTTGCGCGCCGCCTCGATCTTCGTCGCGATGCCGCCGGTGCCGAAGCGGTTGGTAGCTCCCATGGAAATTTCCTGCTTCAGCCGGTCTACATCCGTCACCTGAGAAATCAGTTTCGCCTGGGGGTTTTCCTTGGGGTTGCTGTCGTAGACGCCGTCGATATCCGACAGTAAAATCAGAAGGTCCGCGCCCCACAGGTTTGCCGTCAAAGCGCTGAGCGTATCGTTATCGCCGATTTTAATTTCATCGACGCTGACGCTGTCGTTTTCGTTGACGATGGGAACCACGCCCTCATCCACCAGCGTAAACAGCGTATTGCGGATGTGCAGGTTGCGGCTGTGATCGTCGAAGTCGCCGCGGGTTAAGAGCATCTGCGCCACGTGACAGTCGTATTCCTTAAACAGCTCCTTGTACGCCATCATCAGCTCTACCTGCCCGATGGCGCAAAGCGCCTGCTTGTAGTTCATGTCGCCCTTGCGCTGCCACTTGTTGATGGCCCCTACGCCGCAGATCCCGGCGCCAGATGATACGACGATAATGCGCTTGCCGCAATCAATCCACTCCATCAGCTGCTCTACGATGTTGTGCATGGCCTCCCGGTTGACCTCTCCGCGGTCGTTGGACAGCGTGTTGCTTCCTATCTTTACGACGATTTTGCGGCTGTCCCTGATCAGCTGGCTGAGCCCGGCTTTCTCCGGTGAATCTTCCCGCTGCGCGGTGTCTCCCCGCTGCGCGATATTTCCCTGCTGTGCGGTCTCCGCTTCCGCCGCATCTCCCTTTTGCCGTGCGGCAGCGCTTTCGCCCGCCGCAAGCCTCTGTTCCTTATCCATGGCTTCCCTTCCTATACAAACAGTTCTACATCGCGCATTAAATCGTCTTTGTGCGCTTCGAATACCGGCTGCAGGCACTCTTCGATAAACTCCGTTACCTGCTGCGCCGAACGCCCGATGTAATCCGACGGCGTCAACAGCGTCTTTACATCGTCCATGCTCAGCCCGAACATGGGCTCTGCTGCAATCAGCTCCAGGAGGTTATTATCCAGCCCTTCTTCTTTTACGCGGCTTCCTGCCTGCATGGAGAGCTCGCGGATTTTTTCGTGCAGCTCCTGCCGGTCGCCGCCCCGCTTTACGGCCTCCATCATAATATTTTCCGTCGCCATGAAGGGAATTTCTTCCATAATGTGCTTGTAAATCACCTTTTCCCGCACCACAAGTCCGGTACAGATGTTGGTGGCGATGTCTAAAATCGCATCGCAGGCCATAAAGGCCTCCGGTATGGCCAGCCGGCGGTTGGCCGAATCGTCCAGCGTGCGCTCAAACCACTGGGTGCTTGCGGTGTCCGCCGGATTCTGCGCCATGTTGATGACGTATCTGGCCAAAGACGCCACGCGCTCGCTTCTCATGGGATTGCGCTTATAGGCCATGGCGGACGAGCCGATCTGGCTCTTTTCGAAGGGCTCTTCCACCTCTTTCATGTGCTGCAGCAGGCGGATGTCGTTTGTCATCTTGTGCAGGCTCTGGCCGATGCCCGACAGCGCCGAAAGCACCATGTAGTCGATCTTTCTCGTATAGGTCTGGCCCGATACGAAAACCACGCGCGCAAAGCCCAGTTTTTCCGCCACGACGCGGTCCAGCGCCTTGACCTTATCCATATCGCCGTCGAACAGGTCCACAAAGCTTGCCTGCGTTCCCGTCGTGCCCTTTACACCAAGCAGTGGCAGAAACTCCGCCAGCCGCGAGATTTCCTGATAATCGAAATACAGGTCCTGAAGCCACAACGAAGCGCGCTTTCCCACAGTGGTAAGCTGCGCTGCCTGGTAGTGAGTAAAGCCCAGCGTGGGCATGTCCTTATATTCCAGCGCAAAGCGCGACAGCCGGTACAGGAGCCCCGCCAGCTTCTTCTGAAGAAGGCGCAGGCCGTCGCGCATCTGAATGATATCCGTATTATCGCCCACGTAGGCGCTGGTCGCCCCCAGGTGGATAATGCCCTTTGCCTTGGGGCACTGCAGCCCGTAGGCGTAGACGTGCGACATTACATCGTGGCGCGTTTCCTTTTCGCGGCGACGCGCATCCTCGTAATTGATATCGGACTGATGGGCCTTCAGCTCGTCGATCTGCTCTTCGGTGATTGGCAGTCCCAGCTCCTTTTCTGCCTCGGCCAGGGCAATCCAAAGCTTCCGCCAGGTGGAAAACTTTACATCGGAAGAAAAATTGCGGGCCATTTCCCTGCTGGTATATCGGGTAATCAACGGATTTTCGTAATATTCAGTGCTCATTTCCTGCTCCTTTATCGGTGGTTTGCGTACGCTGCGCCAGTCAGCCGCCAAGTATAGATACCATTATATACTATCGCTGCCTTCTTTTCCAGCAAAAAGCAAAAGAAAATCCGCAGCCGGCGCCATGCGCGCGGCTGCGGAATCGCTTGTCAACTCATTTCATTTCAAGACCGTTTCTTCTGTAAGTAACTTTTGATCCGCAGCGCCAGCGCTGCTGCCTCGGCGGCATCCCCCTGCTTTGCCGCCTGTTTTTCCGGCTCGTATTCCTTCACTCAGCGGGGCTCGATGATGAGTTTAATTGCCGTTCGCTCGTCGCCGTCGATCTGGATGTCCGTAAAGGCGGGAATGCAGATCAGATCCACACCGCTGGGTGCGACAAAGCCTCTGGCGATTGCGACCGCTTTGACTGCCTGATTTAACGCCCCTGCACCTATCGCCTGAATTTCTGCTCCTCCCCTCTCCCTCAGAACACCGGATAACGCTCCTGCTACCGAATTCGGATTTGATTTCGCTGATACCTTTAATACTTCCATGATTGTTTCCTCCCTTATATGGTTTTCGTATCCCTTTTGAATGAGTTTCCACTAATCATGTTCGCGCTAACCCGGTGGTTTCCTTCTGAGTTTTGATCGAGTTTTTTCGACAAACCTTCGAGTTTCAATGCTTTCAGCGATCAGCAGGCGCATTTTGCCGGCCGTGGTGCCACAGGTCTTTGGCTCTGTGGCAGGCCGGTTTCCGAACGCAGGCACGAAGCAGGCATGCCCTGTTATCTTACAAAATCGTAGCCCCTGTGGATGTTGACGATATCCCGCAGCACGGATGCTGCCGCCGGCGTTACGCCGGAGGCACCGCCCATCAATACCAGCTCGCCCAGAGTGTCGGAGGTATACATCACCGCCTTGTTTCTGCCCTCCACACCATAGAGCAGGTGCGAAGAGCAGACGGCCTCCAGGCCCACGGACATCGAAACGCCCTGCTCTGTCACCGCGGTTCGGCCGATGAGCTTATATTTCTTTTTTTCTTTTGCTGCCTGCCGGATGTCCTCGTTTGTCAGCTTCGTAATGCCCGAAACTTCCACATCGGCCAGCGTTTTCTTAAGTCCCATGTGGACATTGGTTAAAATCAGAAGCTTGGTGGCCGTATCCCAGCCCTCCACATCCAGCGTCGGGTCGGTTTCGGCAATGCCCAGCTTTTGCGCCTTCTGCAACGCTTCTTCGTAAGAGACGCCGCCATCTTCCATTTCCTTTAAGATAAAGTTGGTAGTTCCGTTGAGCACGCCCTCGATGGATAAAATCCTCGCGCCGGCCATATCCATCACACCGCCGTTGACCGCCGGCAGCGCCCCACCGGTGGTACAGCCGATGCCCAGCTGCAGGCCGCGCTCCCGGGCCAGCTGCCGAAGTTCTTCATACGCTAAAAGCACCGGCCCCTTGTCGGAGGTAACGACGTGAATCCCCGCGGATAGCAGCGCGCGCATATAGCCGAGCCCCGGCTGTCCTGTTTGCTTGTTGGTGGGAGTCATAATCACCGCCAGGTCCACATCGGCGTTTTGCACTATCGTATCTACCGTAACCGCGGCGCTTCCTCCCGGAAATTTCGTAATATCCGGCTCCTGCGCACAAAAGCCGGTGAACGCTTCCAGGTCAATGCCGCCAGGCTGGTAAATACCGCCGTAATAATCCACGACGTAGTTGATGCAAACCGCAAGTCCTTCTGCTGCCAGCGCTGCCTGCTTCTTTTGCAGCAGGCGCAAAAGCGCCCGTCCCACACCGCCGCAGCCGATGATCGCAAGTCTCATAGTCCGCTCCTTTCCGCCTGGCAGGCTGTCTTTGCCGGCCGGCCCTCCCGGTCCTGTTTCGTGCCGGCGGGTGTCAAAAGCTTCAGCGCCCGCTCCATGCGCTCCATGCCCTCTTTGATGTTTTCCAGCGAATTGGAGTAGGAAATCCGCACGTGATCCGGCGCCTCGAAGGCGGCCCCGGGAACAATAGCGATGTGCGCCTGCTCCAGCAGGAAGTGGCACAGGCCAAAGGAATCCTCAATCACCGTTCCCTCAAACTGCCTGCCGTACAGCTGCGATACGTTGGGCATTACGTAAAACGCCCCCGTGCAGCCGGCGCAGGTAATCCCCTCCATGGCCCGCAGCCGGTCGATGATCCACCGCCGCCGCTCGTCAAATTCCCGCCGCATAAACTCTACGCTCTCCTGCGGGCCGGAAAGCGCCTCGATGGCAGCCTTCTGCACGATGGAGCAGGTTGCCGAGGTCACGTGCCCCTGGATCGTATTCATGGCCCGTGCGATGGTTTTGTCCGCCGCGGCATAGCCCAGGCGCCATCCCGTCATGGCAAAGGCTTTGGACAGGCCGTTTACCACCACTGTGCGCTCTTTTATCTCCTGCGACAGGCTGGCAGGGGAAATGTGCGTGTTTCCCTCGTAGATCAGCTTTTCGTACACCTCGTCGGAAATGATGTAAAAATCCCTTTCGCAGGCCAGCCTGCCCAGCGCCAGCAGGCTTTCCCTGCTGTAGGTTGCCCCGGTGGGGTTGTTGGGCGTATTGATGAGCACTACCTTCGTCCGGTCCGTCAGCTTTGCCGCCACCCGCTCCACGCTGAGGACAAAGGCCTCGCGTTCGTCCATTTCCGCAAGCACAGGCGTGCCGCCGGCCAGCGTTACCATGTCGATGTAGCTCACCCAGCAGGGCGTGGGGATAATAACCTCCTCGCCAGGCGATACCAGGGCAAACAGCGCATTGACCAGCGCCTGCTTGGCGCCCGTGCTGACGACCACTTCCTCCGGACTGTACTCCAGGCCGTTATCCCGCTTCAGCTTGTCGCAGACCGCCTGCCGCAGCTCAAAGACGCCGGGCACTGCCGTGTAGCGGGTAAAGCCCGCGTCGATGGCTGCCTTTCCCGCCTCTGCAATGTTTGCCGGCGTATCGAAGTCCGGCTCTCCCACGTTAAATTCGATGATGTTTACTCCCTGGCGGCGCAGCTGCGCTACCTTCGCCGTCAGCTCCACCGTGGCCGACGGTTTCATATACTTCATTCGTTTGCTCAGCATAATATCTCTCCGTTCCTCTGCACATACCCTCGATGGACAAGGAGGCACACGGGCTGAAACGGCGCATGCGCTCCTGGCAAGCGAGGGAACCGCAAATAAATGTTACTGGCAGCCCCTGCCCAGCAGCTCAAACAGCCGCGTTTGATCTACGTTGCCCCCGGTCAGAAGAAAGCACACATTGCTTTCGCGCTCCACGTTCAGCTTCCCCGCCAGACAAGCCGCGATGCCGATGGCTGCGGATGGCTCCGCCGTAAGCTTTGCACCGAAGCAGATCAGCTGCAGCGCGCGGTAAATGGAGGCATCCTCCACCGCAACAATATCGTCCACGTATTTCTGAATCAGCGGCCAGTTGTTACTCCCTGTCTTTGTCAGCATCAGCCCGTCGGCCACTGTATCCTTCATTTCGACTTCGACCGGCCTTCCCTGCCTGCGGCTTTCCGAATAGCGGGGAATGGCCGCAGGTTCCACGCCGATCACCCGGCAGTCGGGGCGCAGCTCCTTGACCGCAGCCGCTACGCCGGCAAGCAGTCCGCCGCCGCCCAGCGGAACCACCACAGCGTCGAGCTTCTCCATATCGCAGGCGATTTCCAGCCCTGCCGTTGCTTGCCCCGCGATCAGCATCGGGTCGTCGAAGGAATGTACCAGCGTCTGCCCTTCTTCTGCCTGGATTTCGTAGAGCTTTTTATACCGCTCAATCGAACCATAGCCAAACTGGATTACCCTGGCCCCCAGGGCCTTCGCCCCTTCTACCTTAACCTGGGGCGCATTGGTGGGCAGTACCAGCGTGGCCTGCACGCCCAGCATGTGCGAAGCGTAGGCTACGCCCAGGCCGTGGTTTCCTGAAGACGATGCGATGATGCCCCGCGCCCGCTCCTGTTCGGTCAGCGTCAATATCTTATTGGTGGCACCCCGCAGCTTAAACGAACCGGTCTTTTGCAGGCATTCCGGCTTCAGCCACACCCGGCAGCCCACCTCCTCATCCAGCGCCTCCGCCCGCAGCATTGGCGTGTGCTTTACATACGGGCCCAGCCTGCGGCCGGCCTGAAAAATATCCGATAGGGTTACGGTCTGTTCCTGTATCGACATATCGTCGCCTCCTTTGTCCTCCCTGCTTGCTATTACAAGTGTACTCTCTGTCTCTCGCTTTGGCAATCACCCTTCTGCGGGCGCTGCCTTTCAGGCGGCATGCTGCGGCCTGGGCAGCCCCGGGCTACAGCCGGCGCCTGCCCGCAACCCAGACGCCTGCAAAGCCCTCCGGGCTTTTTTTCGGCTCGGTGTACGAGTTGATGTTTGTTACCGTCGCCGGATCGAACAGCACCAGGTCTGCGCTCATGCCCTGGCGCAGAAGCCCGCGGTCCCACAGCCGTAGCCGCCGCGCAGGCTCCGATGTCATCTTCCTTATGGCGTCTTCCAGGCGCAGAATCCCGCGCTCCCGGCAGTAGTGGCCCAGCACCTGGGCAAATGCCCCGTAGGCCCTCGGATGCGGATGGGCGCCGACTATGCCGTCGGTGCAGACGCAGTGCAGCGGGCTCTGCATGACGGTTTCCACATCCTCCTCGCTGATGGAAAAATAGATGGCGACCACCGAGGGGCCTTCTTCCTGCAGGATGGAAAGGACCGCATCCGCCGGCTGCTGCCCGCGCCGCGCTGCGATCTCCGAAAGCCGCAGGCCCTCCATCCAGCGGTTTTCTTCTGTCGCCACCGTCCCGATCATAATCTGTTCCGCCCCGCCGCGCTTTGCGATCTCCTCCTGCGTTTCTTCTGCGATGCGGCGGTATTCCCCCGCATTCAGAAGCCGCGCCTGAAAGCCCTGCTCTCCGCCCTCGTAGGCCCAGGGCGGCACGACTACCTTCAGCCCCGTGCAGGTGGCTGCGTAGGGATATTGATCGAAGGTGATGTCAATTCCTTCGCTGCGCACCTCCTCCAGTTTTTCCAGTGCTTCCCTCACCTTGCCCCAGTTGCGCATCCCCAGCGCCTTCAGGTGGGAAATGTGCATGCGGATGCCGCTTTGCCTGGCCACGCAGGCCATCTCGTCGATGGATTGCAGCAGCCGGTCCTGCTCGTTTCGCATATGTACCATGGCGATACCGTCGTAGGCTGCCACGGTTTTACAGATTTCCGTCAGTTCCTCCGTTTCGGCATAGCTTCCCGGCGGATAGATCAGCCCGAAGGAAATGCCCCTTGCGCCTTCTTCCATGCACTGCGCCGTCAGTTCCTTCATGCGTTGCAGTTCCGCAGGCGAAGGCTTCCGGTTGTCGTTTCCCATCACATACATGCGGATGGTGCCGTGGCCTGCAAGCCCCTCGATTCTGGTGCAGGGCTGTGCCTTGCGGATTTCCGAAAGATACTGCCCGTAACTTCGCCACCAGTAGGGCCGCTCCACCACGCCGGACAGCGGCGCCATGTTGTCCGCCAGTTCCTTTACAATCCCGTCGTGCACCGGGGCCACAGTCGAGCCATCCTGGCCGATGATTTCCGTAGTAATGCCCTGCGCGATTACGTGGCGCATCTGCGGATGGCGCAGCACTTCCAGGTCCGAATGGCTGTGGGTGTCGATAAAGCCGGGGGCAAGCGCAAGCCCCTGCGCTTCTACAATCTCGACTTCCCCGTCTATCGCCTCCGGTGCAATCGCCTTGGCTATCTTTTGTATGGTTTCGCCTTCGATGAGAACGTCGGCGGCAAAGGGCATGCTGCCCGTCCCATCGTAAAGGGTCGCCTGGCGTATGAGTGTTTGTTTCATAAAGCCTTCCTTTCCGGCGGCATCGCCTGCCGCCTGGCAACCAGCATCGCCTGTCCGCGCCGGGCACTTTTATCGACGGCGCGTGTCGATATTGAGCTCCTTCATTTTGCGGTACAGCGTGCTGAGCGAAATGTGCAGGGATTCGGCGCACTGCCGCTTTCCCTGCGTACTGTTCTCAAACTGTGCCAGCGCGCAGAGGATTTGCTCTCTGCGGGATTCTCTATAAATGTCTTTCAGAGTCCGCCCCGCACCCGGATGCCCGTGCAGGCTTTGGGGCGCCTCTCGCTCATCCGCCGCCGCATCGCTCCGGCCGCAGGTATCACGGGCATCTGCCGCGGCACCGCTTGCGCCAGCCGCAGCGCTTGCCGTTCTGCCGCCACCATCAGCCTCGCCCGTGCCGCCTGTTTCTTCTGCGCCGTTTTTGCCGGCCGCATGCGCCGGCATTCCGGAAACCGCAAAAGCAGCAGGTGCGGAAGATGCGGCGGAATCGGCAGCATCCTCTGCCTTTGGCAGTTGTTCCGTCTGGATGTTTGCCTCGATCAGATAGGGAGGCAGGCTGCTTTTCGTCAGCATGCGCCCCACCTCCATGTTAATCGCGTATTCGATGACGTTTTCCAGCTCGCGGATGTTTCCCGGCCAGCTCCACTGCGCTAAAAGCTCCATCACTTCCGGCGAAATGCCTTCGATATTCTTTCCCAGAAGCAGCGCGTACTTGTTGAGAAGCGCCTTCGAAATGGCGGCGATATCGCTTTTCCTGCACCGCAGAGGCGGAATTTTAATGGGGATTACGTTAATGCGGTAGTACAGGTCCTGGCGGAACAGATGGTCGCGGATCATCTGCTCCAAATCCCTGTTGGTCGCTGCAAGCACTCGCACGTCGATGGGAGTGGAAACCGAGCTTCCCACCCGCTCCACCGTCCGCTCCTGCAAAACGCGCAGGATCTTCGCCTGCAGATTCAGCGGCATATCCCCGATCTCATCCAGGAAAATCGTGCCGCCGCTGGCCGCTTCGAATTTTCCCCGGTGGCCCTCCTTCTTCGCGCCGGTAAACGCCCCTCCGGCGTAGCCGAACAGCTCGCTTTCCAGCAACGTATCCGGAATGGCGCTGCAGTTGATTGCCACAAAGTTGTTGTTCCTGCGGCTGCTGGCATAGTGGATTGCCCGGGCGAACAGTTCCTTTCCCGTTCCGCTCTCCCCCAAAATCAGAACCGAGGAGTTGGAGGCGGACACCCGCTTTGCCATATCAATGCAGTGCCGGATTTCCGGACTGTCTCCCCATATATTTTCGAAGCTGTGGCGGGCGTTGGACATCAGCACCTGCTCGTACTTCTTCTTCGTGTTGGAAATCTCCTGAAAAAAGACCACGATGCCGCCGATTTTCCCCTCGTAGAGAATCGTGCGCATGGAAATCAGCATCGGGTATTCCACGCCGCCGGCAACGATGGCCGTCTTGATATTTTCCACGTTCATCTGGGTTTTCAGCCCGTCGTCGAACAGGCGGCAGTAGATGATCTCCCGATAGTCCCTGCCAATAACATTGTGCTGCGCAAGCCGCAGCAAAAGCGCTGCCGGATGGTTGAAGTGGGTAACCCGGTTTTCGTTGTCGATGGAAATTACGCCGTCGGTGAGGGCGTCAGCCACTGCCTCCAGCCGCTTGTTCAGAAGCATCATCTCGGAAATGGCAAGCTCGCTTCTCACCTTTGCCGCTAAAAGCTCGGCCATTTTTACCATAAAGTTGGTAAAGTCTCCGGACTTCGCCAGCAGGATTTCTTTGTCCCGGTCGGTCATGGCAATCAACCCGATGGCCCCGATTACCTTTTCTGCAAGCAGCACAGGCACCATCAGCGTCGCCTTTTCGCGGCACTGCCCGCGCTCCGTGCAGGAAGCGCAGTAAATTGACTTTCCTGGGTCTTCGATCAGGCAGACCTGCCCGGTAAATATCACCCTCGTAAACACATAGCTGGTTGGAAGCACCTGCAGCACGCTTTCCGCAAAGCACCCCGTACCTGCCACTCTCTTTACATCCTGATCCACTACGGTGACATTCATGTGCAGCACCGCCGAAATCGCATCCGCCGTCTGTTGGCTGAAGCGCTTCAATTCATCGCTGTCAAAATAGTTCATGGCCACGTCTTCTCTTTCTCAATCCCGGCCCTCCGGCCTCGTTCTCCCCGGCGGCGTCTTTTACTGCAATTTTAGCATAAGAAGAAAACCTGCCACAATAACCATGATTTTCCAACCCGCATGCACGCGCTCCTATCGGTTTTTTTGCGGCCCCTGCGGTTTCTACGGCTCCTGTGCCGACTGCAGCGCCAGCTCCAAAAGCAGCTGCGCACCCAGAAGCATATCCTCTTCGGAAGAAAATTCCTCTCTGCTGTGGCTGATGCCGTCTCTGCTGGGGATAAAGAGCAGGCCCGCCTCCGCGATTTTCGCCATCTCCATAGCGTCGTGGCCCGCGCCGCTGTACATGCGCCGGAAGGAAATGCCCCCTGCCCGGCACAGCTTCTCCGCCCTGTCGGCTATGGCAGAAGACAGCCTTACGCCCTCCTTTCCTCCATAGGGGCGAAATTCGACGATAAAGCCTTGCATCGCCTGGGCCTCCTGCTGCACCTCATGCAAAAATGCTTCGATGGAGACAGGCTCCATATCGCGCATTTCCAGGATCATGTCCACCCGGCCGGGAATCACATTCACAGCGTTGGGAAAAACCGAGAGCTTTCCTACTGTCGCCACAAAGGGCGCTTCTTTCTGCGCCGCCTTTTCGTGGATAAACGCAATCAGGCGAGCGGCCCCCAAAAGCGCATCCCGCCGCGCCTGCATCGGTGTCGTACCCGCGTGGTTGGCCTGGCCCAAAACGGAGAGTTCAAAGCGAACGATGCCCACGATGCCCTCGACGATGCCGAGGCGTTCGCCGGCTTCAAACAGCTGGCTTCCCTGCTCGATGTGCAATTCCAGATAGCATTTCGGCGCGCGGGAAAGCTTCGCGGCGCGGACCGCCCCGGCGCTGAGCCCGCAGGCGGAAAGCGCTTCTTCCTTTCCTTCGGTGGCCTGGTTTCCGGCAGCTGCGCGGCTGCCGAAGGTGCCGCCCAGGGGCCCGCCCTCCTCGGCGTTAAAGGCGACGATTTCAATGTCGCGTTCCATCCTCTGCCCGCTGTGCTTTATCGCGCAGGCCACCTCCAGGGCCGCCGCCACGCCAAAGGCGCCGTCGTAGAGGCCCCCGTCGGTTACCGTATCCAAATGCGAACCCAGCAGCACCAGCGGCAGGTCTTTACAGGCGCCGGACAGCCTTCCGTAGACATTGCCCACGGGGTCTATGTGCGCGGCAAGCCCTTCCTCCTCCATCATCCGGCACAGGCGCTGCGCCGCCTCCTTCCACGCCGGCGAAAACGCCTCGCGGCAGACGCCCCGGTCCGTCTGCCCGATGGAGCTCAGCTCCCGAAAGCGGGAAAGCATCCGCTGTGCGCAAATTTCTGTTTTCATGCTTCGCCTTCTTTCTCGTCATTGCGCGGCTGCACTGCCCCGTCCGGCAAGCTGCCACCTGCGCTCTGATATACCGTTTCTCCCCCGATTACTGTCCGCAGCACGGTAAAGCCGGCAAATCCGTCGCACAGCTCTTCCCAGCGTTCGCCGAGGACGACAAAATCGGCAAAGCTGCCTGTGCGCAGACTTCCCTGCAGCGCCTCCGTCCCGGCGGCGTACGCGTTGTTTTCGGTGTAGCAGCGCAGCGCTTCCTGAAAGGAAATGCGCTCCCCGGGATTCAGCACTGCCCGGCCTTCGCGCTCCCTGCGGGTGATGGCGCTTTCAATTCCCAGCGCAGGCGAGGGGCTGATCACCGGGTAATCCGTGCCAAATCCCACGCAGATTCCCCGGCGCAGCATGGTTTTTAAGGGCTGAATCCGCAGCGCTTCGTCTTCGCCCAGGTTATTTCTATAGCTTTGCTGAAACTCGCCGATAAAGCCCGGCTGCGTCATTACGCACAGGCCGTTTTGCGCGATTTTTTCCATCAGCCGCTCGTGCTGCAGCTCCGCGTGCTCGATTCTGTGGCGGATATACACGCCGTCTTTGCGCATGGCCGCAATCATCCGGTTGGCCGTTTCCTCCGCCGCCCGGTCGCCGATGGCGTGAACCGCTACCGCAAGCCGGTGCCGGTGCGCTGCCGCGATATATGTTTTCAGGCTTTCCAAAAGCAGCAGCCCCCGGTTTTCCGGCTGGCCGCGATAGCCTCTGCACAGCGCCGCAGTCCTTCCGCCGATGCTTCCGTCGGCAAAGAGCTTGACTGCACCGAAAAACAACCGGCTGCGCTCTGGCGGATGCTCCCTCTTTAACTGCGCTACATAAGAAAAGAATGCCTCTTCTTCCATGCCTGGCACGGGCCGCACCATCAGGCAGGTGCGCAGCTTCAGGCTGCCGCTGTCCGCAAAGGCTTTGTAAAGGCCTACGTAATCCTTTACCGACAGCTGATCGGTGCCCGCATCGTGAATCGAACAGATGCCCAAGCGAAAAAGCGCCTGTTGTTCTTCTTTTAAAATCGCAAGCACCTGGTCTGCCGGCGGTGCGGGGATGCGGTCCAGCACGTACTGCTGCGCCCCTTCCGTCGCAACTCCCGTAAACCTCCCGCAGGCATCCGTCTGAAATTCGCCTCCGCAGACGCTTCGCATTTCCGCTTCATCCAGGCGCGAAAGCGCCTGGGAGTTCAGCAAGCTGAGGTGGCCGCACACCCTGGTAATGATGATGGGGCGGTCGGGGAAATACCGGTCGAGCTCCTCTCTCTTTGGCAGCCGGTTTTCCCCTGTCAGGACTTCATCAAAGCCAAAGGCCCGAACCCAGCCGCCTTCGCCCTCTGCCTGCATTTTACCGCCCGCCTGCCCTGCGCCGACTGCCTGTTGCCGCAGGTATTCCAACATCTGCCCCATATCCGGAAAGCGCCTGTGGCTCAAGTCGATTTGCAGCTTTGTCAGCGCCCCGGTCAGAAGGTGCATGTGCGAATCAATCAGCCCCGGGATTACGGTCTTTCCCCGCAGGTCGATGCGCTTTGCCTGCGGATATTTCCGCCAAAGAGAAGCGCTGTCCAGCGTGCCGATGTCCTCGATTTTCCCCTCTTGTACAGCTATATAATTCGCAGGCGCTGCCTGGCTTGCTGCGATGATGTGCGCGTTAAAAAACACGGTTTTCCTCAAGGCTGCACCTCCTTCATCCGCAAGAGAAGCAGTTGCAGAAACCGCCACACTTCGCCCACCGAAGCCAGCTCCATATATTCCCGCACAGTGTGTTCCTCGTAGATGATCGGGCCCAGAGAAACGATATCCAGGCCGGCAAGTTCCCTGCGGAACATGCCGCATTCCGTGCTTGCGTGAGTAATCAGAAAGCGCGGCGCCTTTCCGTAAAGCTCCTTATACAGGCCTCCGACCAGCGCCTGAAGCCTGGAATCCGGGTCGTAGCTCCATCCGGGAATGCGTTCTTCCATTTCGAGGCTCAGATGCTTCAGTCTGCTCAGCGTCCGAAGCTTTGCCTCCACCTGGTCGAGCCCCGCCTCCGTTTCGCTGCGCGCCGATACGAAATAGAGCAGGCGATCCCCGTGCTGCTCCACATTTCCGACGTTGACAGACAGCCGCGGCGTGCCCGCAAAGTCCGGATGCCAGGCTAACACGCCGCAGGGAAGCAAGAGCAGGATATCGGCGATATCCTGAGCGCAGGAATGCTCGATTGCAACTACCCCCGCCTGCCCGCCTGCGTTTTCGCTTTCTGTGCGCCGCCAGGCCGCGCTTTCGCCCTCCGCGCTCTGGCTGTCGATGCTTTCCTCCCAGCCGTCGCTTTCAAGCACCTGCATCCATACCCTTGCACCGTCGTCGACTCCGCGCAGCTCCTCCGCAACCTCCGCCTGAAAGGCCTTTACGATATCCTCCACAGGACTGTGTTCTCCGCACAGGAACACCGCCTGCGCAGCGGCGGGAATGGTGTGCTTTACTGTGCTCTTTGGGTCGCCGCACTGCCACCTCAGAAGTTCCGCTTCCGGGCAGCCCTGCAGCATGTTTCGCAACAGCCGCCCCAGGAGCACCGATGCATTTCCCCGGCCCTTGTCGATATCTCCTCCGGAGTGGCCGCCCACAAGTCCGGCGATGCAAATCCGCACCATCCGGCTGCCCTCCTTGGGAAAGATTTCTCTGAGGCGAAGGGTCTGCATCAGCTGAAATTTATCCGAGCCGGCGCATCCCGCGCAAATCCGCCCTTCTGTAAAGCCTCCGGCATCCAGATTTATCATGTTCCGGCCCTGCAGCTGCGCCATGTCGAAGTGCCTTGCGCCGATCATGCCGATTTCCTCAGCAGCGGTAAAGACGACCTCCAGTTGCGGATGGGGAATTTTATCGCTGTCTAACAGCGCAAGCCCCAGGGCCAGCGCAATGCCATTGTCGGCGCCCAGCGTAGTTCCCCTGGCCCGAAGAAGCCCATCTTCCACGTACAGGTCCAATCCTTCGGTTTCGAAGTCGTGGGCAACGCCTGCCTCCCGTTCGCAGACCATGTCGCTGTGCCCCTGGATAATTACCGTCGGGCAATTCTCGTAGCCCGCCGCAGCCGCCTTTCGGATCAGCACGTTGTTCCAGGAGTCGCAGGTAGCGCAAAGCCCTCTTTTCCGCGCAAAGTCCATCAGGTAAGCGGCGATTTTTTCTTCTTTTTCCGAGCCTCTGGGAATGGCCGAAATCTCCTCGAACCAGCCCAGGACTTCCTGCGGCTCAAAGCCGTTTTGTCTCTTCATGTCCGCTCCTTTCCCGCCTCTTGCGCCTGCCGGTGCAGCGTGCAGGCGACCAGGTGGTTTGGCTCAGCCTCGATCAGGGGGATATCCGCCTGCGTGCACGCCTCTGTACAGAAGTCGCAGCGCCCCGCGAACCGGCATCCGGGCTTTACGTTGATGGGGCTGCTGACCTCGCCCCGGATGGTAACAAAATCCACATCGCGCTTTGCCAGGTCCGGCTCCGGTATAGCAGCCAGCAGCGCCTTCGTATAGGGATGCAGCGGATGGGCAAACAGTTCGTCCGAATCCGCAAGCTCCACGCACCGCCCCAGGTACATTACCATAATGCGGCTGGAAATGTGCTTCACCACGCTCAGGTCGTGAGTGACGAACATGTACGTTAAATGAAGTTCCTCTCCCAGGTCCATCAGCAGGTTTAAAATCTGCGCCTGGATGGAAACATCCAGCGCCGATACCGGCTCGTCGCAGACGATAAACCGCGGGTTCAGGGACAGGGCGCGGGCGATGCCGATTCGCTGCCGCCTGCCTCCATCCAGCTCGTGAGGATAGGAATTGGCATAGCGCCGCGCAAGTCCCACGAGGTCCATCAGCTCCGCCGCCCTGGCGTAGGTCTCGGTTCTGCTTTTATGCATCTTGTGAATCAGCATGTACTCCGCGATGACCTCGATGACGGATTTTCTGGGGTCGATGCTGGCGTAGGGGTCTTGGAATATAATCTGCAGCTCTTTTCGCAGCGCCCGCATCTGCCTCGATCCAAGCCCCACGATATTCTGCCCGTTGTACAGGACTTCTCCGGAGGTGGGTTCGATCAGTCGCAGAATCGAACGGCCCAGCGTGCTCTTTCCGCATCCGGATTCGCCGACGACGCCGATGGTTTCCCCCTCGTAGATTTTCAGGTCGATGCCATCCACCGCGTGCAGCATCGCCCCTCCGCCCACCTTAAACAGCTTTTTCAGCTGCCTCGTTTCAATCAGAGGTGTATCTTGCTGCATCACTGTTCCTCCTTTCTTCTGAACGCATCCTGTCCACCGGAAATGCCCTGTGCACTGCCGGCCGCCTGCCCGCCGTACAGATGACAGGCGATGCGGTGGGTCCCTTCTGTAACCGCCTTTGGCCGCACCGTTTTGCAGCGCTCCTGACATTTTTTACACCGTGGCGCAAAGACGCATCCCTGTGGCAGGGCAGTGGGATCGGGCATCAGGCCGGCGATGGGCGTCAGCCGTCGGGCTCTGGATTTCAGGTCCGGAATGGAGCCGAACAGCCCTTCGGTATAGGGGTGATGACGGCCCGGGGAGAAAATATCCTCCACGCTTCCCGACTCGACGATTTCCCCGGCGTACATGACGCCCACATCGTCGCAGATCTTTGCTACGATCCCCAGGTCGTGGGTAATCATCAGCATGGATGTGCCTAAGCGGTTGCGCAGCTCTTTAATCATCATCAGCACCTGGGCCTGGATGGTAACATCCAGCGCCGTGGTGGGCTCGTCGGCGATGAGAAGCTCCGGCTCGCAGGCCAGCGCCATAGCGATGACGACGCGCTGTTTCATCCCGCCGGAAAACTGGTGTGGGTATTCGATTTTGCGCGATGGGAGGATTCCTACCATGGAAAGCGTCTCCTCCACCCTGCGCTCCACCTCCTCTTTACCCATTTTCCTGTCGTGCACCAAAAGGGCCTCGGCGATCTGATCGCCTACGGTCATCACTGGATTCAGGCTGGTCATGGGGTCCTGAAACACCATGGCAATGCGCCGCCCCCGCAGGGCGCACATGTCGCTTTCGCTAAGGGAAAGCACATCCTCGCCGTCAAATTGGATGCTTCCCCCTAACACCCTGCCCGTGGCCGCAGGAAGTAGCCGCAGAATCGACAGGGCTGTGGTGGTTTTTCCGGCTCCGGTTTCGCCCACCAGGCCGTAGGTCTTTCCCTTTCCGATGGTCAGGCTGATGCCGTTGACTGCTTCCACTGTCTCCAAATCCGTTTTATATATGACAGACAGGTCTTTGATTTCTAAAATAGTATCCTTCATGGCCGTATCCTTTCAAGCCCCGGCTGACGGGAACACCTGTCCTGGCCAGCCGGAAACAGCATTACGATTTTAAGTGCGGGTCCAGGGCATCTCTCAGGCCGTCGCCGATCAGGTTGACCGAGCAGGCGGAAAGGACGATGGCCATGGCCGGAAACAGCATCATGTGCGGCGCCCGCCGCATAAATTCCCTGGCCTCGGAGAGAATCAGCCCCCACTCCGGCGAGGGAGGCGGCATCCCCAGGCCCAGAAAGCTCAAGGTCGACTCGTAAAGGATAATCTTCGCCACGTTTAGCGTGGTGTTGACGATGATGACGCCGATGGCATTGGGCAGGATGTGGCTGATGATAATGCGGGCGCTGCCAGCGCCGCCAGCCCTGGCCGCCTCTACGTAGTCCTGCTCCGACAGGTTCAGCACCTGAGAGCGCACCAGGCGGACGTAGTTGGTAAAATAGGCCAACGTCAGCGCGATCAGCAGGTTGGTAAAATTCGCTCCCAGGGCAAACACCACTGCCATGGTAAACAGGATGTCCGGCACGGACATGAAGATATCCAGCGACCGCATGATGAGGTTATCCACCCAGCCGCCGAAGTATCCGGCCACAGCGCCCAGGGCGCTTCCCACTACGCAGGAGCTCAAGGTCGCAAGCAGGGCGATGCTTAAGGATGTGCGCCCGCCGTGGATTACTCTGGCAAACAGGTCTCTGCCGTAGGAGTCCATGCCAAACCAGTGCTCCGGGGAAGGCGTGGCCAGCTTCTGGGACATATCCTGCACCGTAGCCTGTTCGTAGGGCACGATCAGGTCGGCGAATATGATAATCAGCAGGATCGCGCTGAGCAAGATCAGGCCGATGACCGCACCCCGGTTCTTTTTAAATCTGCGCCAGATCTCCTTTGCCTGGCTCTGCTTTTTGAACACCTCCGCCGCTGGCGTCGCGTTTCTTTGTTCCGTCATGGCTTCACCCCTTTGTACTGGCGTACTTGGCCCGGATTCTGGGGTCGATGTACGCATAGATGAGATCCACTAACAACATGATGATGGTAAAACAGACCGCAATCAGCACCGTACCTGCGATGATGACAGGCTCGTCCTTGTATTTGATGCGGTCTACGATCAGGCTGCCCACGCCGGGCACCGAAAACAGCTGTTCGGCCACCACGGAGCCCGCAATCAGCCCGCCTAAATTCAGCCCGATGTTGGTTACCACCGGCAGCAGAGCGTTTTTCAGCGCGTGCTTCCAGATGACCACCCGTTCCGAGGCCCCCTTGGCCCTGGCCGTGCGGACGAAATCCTGGCGGATGGATTCCAGCATGGAGGATTTGGTAAACCGCAGGTTGATGGCTGCCGTGGGGATGGAGATGGTCAGGGCCGGCATAATGTAGCTCTGCCAGGAATTCAGGCCGTAGGATGGCAGCAGGTTGAGCTTTAAGGAAAAGAGAAACAGCAGTACCATGCCTAAAACAAAGGCGGGAATGGCCGCCAGCAGAAAGGAGATGAGCGAGGGGATGGTATCCAGAGGCGAATACTGCTTCACCGCCGCTAAAATCCCCAGCGGTACGCCGATCAGCGTGGACAGGACAATGCCCACACAGGCCAGGCGCATGGTAATCATAAACCGGGGCCACACTTCGTCGAACACGCCCTGCTTGGTAAAGTAAGATGTGCCGAAATCCTGCTCCACCGCTACCTTGCGGATATAGTTTACATACTTCTGCAGCAGAGGCAGGTTATAGCCCAGCTCCTCGTTGAGCTGGTCCACATCTGCCTGGGGTGCAGAGGTCCCTAAGATCGCCCGCCCGGGATTGCCCGGCGTCAGGTTTAATACGAAAAAAATAATAAATGCTACCCCTAAAATCGTAGGAATTAGAAACAGCAATCGCTTGATGATATATTTGTGCAACGTCCTCCCTCCTTTTTATATCCGCGGCAGAGCCAAAGGCCAGCGTCTGCCGCGGAAAAGAGCATTCCTCTATTGGGCATCCTTCCACTTAAAGTTGTATACTTTATAGTAGGTGGGAACCGGCTCTCCGATGTCCAGATCGTCGGACCAGACGATGGCCACCGGCCGGTGCAGGCAGGGCAGAATGGTGGCGGAATCCGCAACCATGGCCCACAGATTCCGGTAGATTTCCTTTCGCGCATCCACATCGGCCACGGCTACGCCTTGAGCCAGCAGGTCTTCCCAGGCCTGCCATTCGAAGGGCCCGCCCTCGTATTTGATGACGTACATGCCCACGGATTCGGAGTGAATCTGCTGGCGGATGTTGTTGAAATCGTAGTTGCCGGAGTCGCCGTAAACGCAGATGTCAAATTCCTGCGCATTCCATTTTTCCACTGCCAGCGATACGTCCACTGCGGATACTTCCACGTGGATGCCCGCCTCGGCCAGATTGGCCTGAATGACCTGCGCTGTCTTTGCACTGTGATCGGCGGTGGTCGTCAGGATGGTGCCTGCATCCACGCCGTCCGGGTAGCCGGCCTCAGCCAGCAGCTGCCTGGCCTTTTCCAGGCTGTAGTCGTAGGTTTCGAAGCCATCCTCTGGCGAGGTAGGAACGTACTCCGAGGGCATGTACTGCGTTGCCTCCACGCCCATGCCGTCGCATACCGCCAGGTTGATGTCCTCTTTATTGACCGCATAGAAGATGGCCTGCCGCACTTTCTCGTTGCCCAGCACATCGTTGGCAGCGTAGTTGATGCCGAGCCATATGATGTTATTGCCCTTAATCATGGCGCTGTTTTCGCCGGCAGCCGCCTGCAGGGAATCCCAGTCGGACAGCGCCGCATCCTCGTAATAATCCAGCTCGCCGTTTTCGAAGGAAATCAC
>CATJIF010000116.1 GCA_949740445.1 uncultured Peptostreptococcaceae bacterium
CCGTAAAACCGTACCTCCGGAGCGTAACGCTGCAGCGTGGTAACGATATTTCTACCGCCAACTTCGCTATATCGTTACCGAGCGCCGTAAAACCGTACCTCCGGAGCGTAACGCTGCACGTGGTAACGATATTTCTACCGCAAATACCGCTACATCGTTACCTAACCATAGTAAAATAAATTTGCACCCCCTTCGGACTGCACAACTTAAAAAACAACAGAGGCCATCTCCTATCCGAGACAGCCTCTTTGTGTTGATTCAAATTTTTTCGCACGCATCGCAGCGTCAGTTTCTTCTGCACAGCGCTGTTTTCTTTTGTGCGGTGCTCTTTTTCATTGCTGCTACAGCGCTAATTTACAGTCGCCCTCTTTGATTTTTCCCATTTTATAAAGCGTTTGATAAAACACCACCGACAGCACCGCGGGCAGCAGGAAGTGCAGCAGCGCCACGGAGCCCAGCGTGCTCAATGTAAAGCCCATGTCGGTAAAGGTTCCGATCTGGCCTACCAGGCCGGAAGTTCCCATTCCCGAGCCCGCTGCTACATTGGTCATGTGAAATACACAAGTAGCCAGAGGGCCCGTAATCGCGCCGGCAAGGGTGGGTGGAAGCAATATCCATGGATTTTTAATGATGTTCGATACCTGGAGCATGGAAGTTCCGATCCCCTGGGCGAACAGCCCGCCCACGCCGTTTTCTTTATACGTCATTACCGCAAAGCCGATCATCTGCGCACAGCATCCGGCTGTGGCTGCACCGCCGGCGAGGCCGGAGAGGCTCAGCATAATGCACAGGGCTGCACTGGAAATCGGAGCCGTCAGCACCAGCCCCACCACTACAGAAACGATGATTCCCATGATAAAGGGCCGCAGTTCCGTGGCCGACATAATCACTGCGCCAAGCCCGTTCATCAGCGCGCTGACCACAGGACCAAACACCGCTGCGCCCACAGCCCCGGTCAGAATCGTCGTGGCTGGCGTTACGATGATATCCACCTTTGTTTCTTTCGATACCGCCTTTCCGAATTCCGCACCGATGGCTGCTGCCAGGAAAGCTCCCGCCGGACCGCCGGCGGCATTGCCCATAAAACCGGTGATAATGCTGGAAAAGAGTACCAGAGGCGGCGCCTGCAACCCGTAGGCCACCGCTGCACCGATGGCAGCGCCGGCCATGCTCATGGCCGTGGCCCCCGATTCTACCAAAAATGCCGATACCGTATTTTCTCCCAAAAGGATGCCGCTCTGTTCGCCTATGGTCTTGATGATCAGGCCGATCAGAAGCGAAGCGAATAATCCCAGCGCCATGGCGGACAACGCGTCGTTAAAATACCGCTTTGCTGAAAATTCGATGTTCTTCCGTTTTAAAAACCCTTGCTTTTTCTGTTCCATTATGATTGTTCTCTTTTCTCTTTCCGCCGCATCGTACCGTGCAGCTTTGCCTTTGCTCCGCATCTCACGGATCTTGTGATATCGCTTTGCGTTTGCCGCATTCCTTTACAGGAGGCTTTGTTCTGCTGCATCTTCCGGTACAGCCTCCCATATCAGCGCACCGCAGAAACAGGGTTCTGTCGAGTACAACTGCTTTCTGTTGAACGCACTCGATTGTATCAGAGAATCGTCCATGTGTCAAGACACATGACGGTCATGTTTAAAATTTATTTGCTCCTGGGATTGTCCTGTGTTATGATAGGGTTATGGATACCAATGAAAGAAGAAACGAAATACTTTCCATGCTGCAACGGGCTTCTCAACCCTTATCGGCAAGCCATATTGCCAGCCGGTTTCACGTCAGCCGCCAGATCGTCGTGGGTGATGTGGCACTTTTGCGCGCCCGCGGCCATCAGATCAGCTCCACACCCCGGGGCTACCTGCTGCAGGATACCGCTGAAAACGATTCTGCCTTTCCCTTTTTGGGCATGATCGCCTGCTGTCACAACACCTCGCAGCTGGCCGAGGAGCTGTATACCATTGTGGATTTTGGCGGATGCGCCATCGACGTTACCATCGAACATCCCATCTACGGTCAACTGTCCGGAAATTTAGACATCCACTCCCGTTACGACACCGACGTATTTCTCCGCCAGGTTAGCCTGGACAGCAGCCGGCCCCTGTCGGATCTCACCGGCGGCATCCACCTGCATCGCATCGGCTGCCGGGACGAAGAGACATTTCTGCGGATCTGCAGCGCATTGAAGGAAAAGGGCATCCTCCTGGAGTAAGCGACAGGCAGTGCTGCGTCGCACCGGTTGGAGCCGGAATATCTAAGTATGTACCACCTCCTGATAGTTTTCTTTCACTAGTAGTTTTCTTTAAAATGTAAAAGGACGGATTAGAAACTCCGTCCTTTTTTATTTCTGCCCTCTACTCGCTTTCGAGTCGCTCGATGCGAAAGACATTCAGTGTATCCACATCCGGACAGGCAAACACCGCTGTGCCCGGTTCCGCGCCGGGAAGCTCTCCCCCATAGCGCAGAATATCAATATAGGGAAAGGCCACGTGCATGGCCATCGGGCAGAGCTGACCCCGCTGGGTATCGAAGTCAAAGCTGTCGCCCGGCCTGTGGCCTCGATGGCATCCCCGGCTTCCTTTCCGTTCTATGACCGTAATCCGTATCTTTGGCCGCTTTGCAGTGAGCGGCGTCACAGCCTGCTGCTCCATCGTCCTTCCCCCTACTGCCGCTCCTTGCAGGCCGGATACGGCAGCTGCTCCTGGCTGGACACTGTAGCCCGCGTCAGCTGCAATACGATTTCGCTGAAATAGCGGGGGCTGATTTCTCCCAGCGTGTAATTGTTTTCGTCCTTGATCGCATCGTAGACGTAGCTGCCCCGCCGCACGGTGCCGGGGCGGTAGAACCTGGCGCCGTAAACGGTGATTTCCTCGTTTTCATCCCCTACAAACAGGCCGGAAAATTCCAGCTCCACGCCGACCTTGCCATCCTCGCGGTAGAAGGTGTAATAGCCGCCGGCATCCAGGACAGAACCGCGGTACCACCCCTGTCCCTGCAGCTTTCCGGAAAGCGACAGGCCGTTTAAGAGCTTGCCGCCAAAGCGCGTCAGCTCCTTCTGCTGCTTTTCTTCTTCCGTTGCGCGGAACACCTGGCGCTTGAGCTGTTCTATGGGCTGCGTTACCTCGTAATCCGACAGCTGCTCTTCCCAGGCCGCCCTGGTTTCTTCGGACAGCTCGATGGGATGCACAAGGCCGATAGCGCCGGTTTCGGGGAATTCGTACTCATCCTCATCCACTGTGTTGAAACTGCCGTCTTCCATATAGCGGAAGGTATCCTGCAGCTGATAGACACATTCCTTTGCCGCATTTCCAGCCGCTTCGGCTTCCTGGCCGCTGGCAACGCTGTCTTCTGTCGGCAGATACATTCCCCAGATCAGGCCCATGGCAAACTGATGCATCACCGGATTCTTTACAAACAGCTCCTTCCACTTATCCACCTGCCACAGGCGTTCGGCGGAGAGCGCTTCCTCCAGGCGCTGCTTCTGGCTGGTTACCACGGTTTTCAGCTGCTTTTTCAGCTGCTTAAACTCATCGCTTGCCGCCTTGGCCTTTTCCTCTTCATCGCGCTTGCCGGGCGCAGGCAGGCTCTTCAGCTTCTTGCCCGCCTCGTCGAACACCTCCAATTCCAGCGCAGGCGAAAGTAGCACGCGGAAGGTTCTGGGGCCGTAGTCGAAGGTGCGCTCCATGCTCTCGTCGAAGCCCAGGTTGGGCACGATGCGGTCCTCCAGCTCAGCTCGGCTGATGTGCAGCTGCTCCGCCGCATAAGTCAGCGCATCGGAGGCCGCGGTCTTTACCTGCCGGAACTTGAATTTGCGGGCGATCTGATCCACCTTCATCAGCGCCGACGGGCTGCCGGACAGCGCCATGGCCTTGACTGCCTCTGCCGCCATGGCACCTCTGGAATTTTTCGGCCATTCCTGAATCTGATGATACAGCGCGGAAACCATATCCTCGCCGCCGTGGATCGAAGCTGCGTAAAGCACCCATTTTTTCTTCGCTTCAGCTCCGGCGGAAAGCCACTTGTCGAACAGCAGCTTTACGTAAGCTGCAAGCTCGTCGGCTTTCAGCTGCGCGGCAAGCTGCGCTGCCTCCGGGCTGACGCCGGGTATATTCATATCCGCATAGGCCACCAGGATCGCCTGTAAATAATCTTCTTCTGCCACCGTACCGTCGACCTTATGCACCTCTATAAACGGCGTCTCGTAGGCCCAGGCCACCTTGCGCTTCTTTCCGCCCTTCAGGATCTGCGCTGCCAGCCCCTCGACGCTCTGGGGCCCGGCCGGTGCCGCTTCCGTGCTTTCCGTAACGATGCCCAGACAGCCGTTTAAAAGCTCCTTCAGCTTCTTGCTCTTTTCCACCTCCAGCGCCTTGCTGAATTCCTCGCGGTAAGTGTCTGCGCCCCAGCGCTTCATCACCAGAATGGCAAGCTCGCGCTCCTGGGACTTCTTCGAGGAAAGCATCTTGCGGATGTCCGCCTCCCAGTCCTTGTGCACCGCATAAACGTCGCACAGCACCTCGCGCACCTGCTTGGAGCTGTCCATGGCGCAGCTCAGCAGCGCATCTTTATATTCGCTGCTGTAGACATCCAGCACGCGGATGCACATCATGCGGGCCGTTGCAATGCCGTCCTTTGCGATGGCCGAAAGAGGCGCAACGCCTTCCTTGCCCCGCTGCGCTAGCACCGCCACCGCTTCTTTCAGGAGGTTCTTTTTCGACTCTTCCGAATAATATCCGTCGTAAACGCCGGAAAGCGCCTCTAACTGATACTCCATCGGCAGCTGCTCTTCGTCGAAGATCCGCAGCACCTCCTTGATCTCTTCGCGTCCCATGTTCTTGGAATAGCCGTACTCTATTTCTCTCGTATGCGCATTGACGACCTTAAAGCAGGTGAAATACTGCGAGCGCATGCACAAGCCTTCCATTACTACCGCTCTGCGATACATCTGCTGCTCTTCACTTTTGCTCAGGCCGTGAATCTTCTTGCCCCTGTTGTAATCGTAGTTCCAGCCGCTGCGCCACTCCTTTACAAAGGGATACAGCGCTGCCAGAGTTCCCTCGCCCAGCAGGTACTGCTTTACTTCCGTCTTTCCGCTCTGATAGCGCTGGCTCAGCTCCTCCGCCATCTTCATGCGGAATTCCCCGGCCATGGACCCGTGCATCTGTTTGTGAAGCGTCGGATTTCCCACAGCTACCTGCTCCATCAGATAGGCGTAATCGTCCGTTCCCGCATTTTTTGCTACCGAGCGCACCGCATCGGGAGCCGCAGCCGCCATGCGCCGCAGCGCAACGCCCCTCTTTTTATCCAGGCACCAACGGATATACGCCCCCGGCGGAAGATCTTTCTCCAACTGGGGAATGTACTTGTCGAACCGCATAAAGCCGTCGATCATCAGGCAGGATTCCAGTGCTGTTTTCATGTTCATCGCCAGCGCCAGGCGCACAAAGGCCCAGAAGCGGGGAGAATGCTCGATGGCTAAAAAGGCGCATCCGGAAAGAAGGGTAATCAGGTAATCAGAAAAGGCCAGTCCCTTCAGCGCGTCAGCTACCTCTCTTGTAAAAGCGCCATCCTTTCCCGCCGTGCAGACGAACTCTTCCAGCACCTTCTGCTGCGCCGAAGAAAACTTATTCTGCTTGCACATGTTGGGGATGCTGGCAATGATGTTATCCTCCAGATCCTTTACGACCTTCTGCACCTGCTTTGCCGTTTCGTCTTCCTTGCCGAACAGGCCTTTTAAAAGCCCCGCCTGCTGCTTCACCGGGTATACGTTCCGCAGATAGCAGGCAGCCAGCAGCACCTTGGCGTTATCGTCCTTGTTGCAGCAAAGCTCCATGGCCCGGACAAACAGAGAGGGATTTCTCTTGCCTGTCTCGTACAGCGAACGAAGGCTGTTCTCCCGCAGGCAGTAGGTATTCCAAACCATCATCTCGGCCTTGATGGCAAGAATCTGCTCTTCTGTCAGGATATCGCTGACCTGCCGGTTGAGATTCCAGCCGTAGGTGGCGATCAGATACCCTGCGGTAGAACCGCCCAGGGCCGCCAGAAACTTGATGTAGTGCGAAAGCTCATCCGTTCTGCCGCGCTTGCGCAGATGCTCCACATACGCTGCGCTCTTCTGCCGCAAGTCCTTATCTGTCTCGGACAGGTCCTGCAGCGAAAGCTTCGACAAAAACGATCCGTCGTCCGGCATGGTGGGATCGAGAAACAGCTCTGCCTCCTGCCGCAGCTCCTCGGAAAGCTTCAGGCCTTCCAAAATCTCCTGAAGTTTCTGGTCGTTATATCCTCTGTTCAGATTCATGGTGCAATCTCCTCCTTATCTTCTATGGTATGTTCGTCCTCTATCATCGCACATTCACTCTCCATAACCAGCAGGGCCCGGTCATACGAAAGCTTCTCGCTATAAGCCGAAAGTCTGCGGGACAGCCGCGCAAGGGAAGCGATCATGCGGCCCGAATCAAAGCTCATCTGATGCCGTCTGCGGGACAGCTCCTCGGATGCAAAGGAAAGCTCCTTCGCTGCGCCGGATAAGCCCATCTGTTCACCGTCCTGTGCCAGCGCTTGCAGGCGCCGCGCCGTTTCTTCCGAAAGCGAAGACAAACCGCTGACGAAGAGATCCGAAAGCTGCCGCTGCACCTCCGCTGCATAGCGCTCCATGCCATCCAGAATTTCACAGGCAACGGCTTCGCCCTTTGCCGGCGCTGTCGGCGTTTCATCGCTCAGCTTCGGCACCTTCGCGGGCTCTTGCGGAAAGCACTCGATGGGGTACAGGCACAGCCTTCCCTCGCTGAGATACAGCCTGCCGAAAAAGACCAGCGAGCGAAAGCTGCCGTTTTTCAGCCGCTTTGCCAGCCGCTCCAGCATCTGGATCGTAAGCTTTTCCCGTTCGCTGTACTGTATGGATACAAACAGCTTTCGGCCGCCAGCATCCCGAAGCTCCCAGAAAAACCTCTGCTGCACCTGGTCGAAGTCCGGCTCCTTCCAGCCCGCAGCACTGATCAGCGCCAGAGGCTGTATGCGGTACTGCTCCATAAGCGTCCGGTAATTCCAGACAATCTGGCCGGCGATGGCCGCATCCTGCAGGCCGTGTGTTCCGAAAATTTCGCTTGTGGTTTCCTGGCTTGCGGACAGCCGGCCCCCGGCCGCCGCCTTTGCTCCCTTCAGCGTAAATTCCAGGCCGACCAGATTGGCGCGCTTGCAGTTTAATCCCCAGGGTGCCGGCATCTCTTCGTAGGAAGCCAGCGGACGGCGGCGGGTTCCTTCGTAAAAGACCGGCCGCGCGTCGGTCCAGGTATACCATGCCCGGCGCTTTGTTTCGAAGAAATAATAGGTTTCTCCCTCGTAGCCGCTCTTGCTGAGAAAGCTGCTTGCCCCTACGCCGATCAGCTGCAGGCTTCCCACCGGCTCGTACGCGTCGCGGAAGGTTCCTGCAAGTCTGCGGAGGGTCTCGGCTTTTCCTGCCTCCTTCGAGCGGCAGGCATCTTCCAGGCGGCAGGCCCTTTCGTACAGGGAAAACAGCTTTCGCTGCAACCCCTCTGCCCGGAAGGCGGCCGACCGGTTAAAATACTGCACGTATTCCGCCGAGGCGGCCCGCAGCCCGCTTTCCAGCTCGGCAAGCCCCGCCCGGTGACTGATAACCGCCAGGCGTTCCAGACTTTCGGCCTCTTCCGGCGACTGCCGCGACAGCCCGGTATTCATCTGCTGCTGCAACGCTTCTTTTACCGCAAAGCAGGCCTGTTGTATCTGTTCTTCGTCCCAGGTGATTTCCGTATCTAACATGGCCGACAGCTGCGCTGTGCTGACCGCGCCTTTTTTTACCTGGTAGGCGAGGATCGCCATAGCCTTGTGGGCGCACAGCTCCTTGCTGTGGCAGCTGCAGGTGGAATATTGCAAAGGCGACAGCAGCTTGACCGTGGCAGGCTCCCAGGGCAGCTGCACGGTGATGATGGAGCTTTCCGCAATGGGCGGCATTTCTCCGGTCTGCAAATGCGAAAGCAGCTTGCGAAAGCGCGCGGCTCCGCAGGCCCGCTTCAGCCGTTCTACGGGCTGCTGCAACAGTTCCTCCATCACTGGCGGGTTTCCCTGCGGCTTTTCTGTAGCCTCTGCACCCTCCTGCGCTGTTTTTTCCCCTGCCTGTGCCGCGCCTGTACTGTCAGACGCATCCGGCTGGCCGCCCTGCACTGCGCTGCCGTTTCCCTCCTCCTGCGCCGGATGTCTTTCGCTTCCGGTGCTTTCTTCCACACTGCTGCCGGCAAGCTCCCGCTTTAGAAAGAGGACTGCCGTTATAATGTGGCGGCACACGCTGCGCGAAGGGCAGCTGCAGCTGCTTTCGCCCAGGGGCGCGCGGATGACGCAGGTTTCTTCTTTTAACGCTACGCGGGCCGCACCTTCCTCCCAGGTGAGCGAAGGCGTTTCCTGCTCTAAATCCTTAAGCGCCCGCTTGAGCGTCCCTTTATTGCTCAGGCCGATGAGATAGTCGTCGTCGACCTGTTGTATCAATGCTTTGAGTTCTTCCATAGACCTCTCCTTTGCCCAATGCCCGCAGCTTACCCGTTCATAATCGTTCCCATAAAATCGCCGAGGGCTTCCGGCGTCATAGCTCCTACGTATGCGCCCAGCTCGGCAAGCCGCTGCGCAGTGTGCCGGTCGTACACGGGATTCGCCTGCATATCCAGCGCCGTCAGGCAGATCAGCTTTGCCCCGCTTTCGATAATCCGGCGGCTGACTGCCAAAAGCCCCTGCACCGAACCGCCTTCGCACAGGTCGGATACCAAAACCACCATCGTGCGGTGGGGCGTTTCGACCAGGCCCTCACAGTATTGCAAAGCTCCGGTGATGTATGTACCTCCCCCCAGCTGTACGCTCATCAGCGTGGCCACCGGGTCGTCCATGTGGGCGCTCAGGTCCACCACCTGCGTATCGAAGATCACAAGCCGCGTATCCAACATGGGAAGCTTGGCAAAGATCCCGGCCATGATGGCGCTGTGGATTACAGAATCCAGCATGGAACCGCTTTCGTCTACAGCGATCACCACCCGCCACTGGCTGTAGCGCCGGCTGCGCCCGTGGAAATAGACCTGCTCCAGCACGATCCGCCGGTTTTCCTGGTCGTAATTTTTCAGGTTGCGGCGGATGGTCTTTTGAATATCCAGATTGCGAAGCGAGGGGATGTTGCTGCTGCTGGTCCGGTCGATCTTTCCCAGCAGGGAGCGCCGGATATCCTGGTTGAGCTTTTCTGCGATCTCCTGCGCCACCTTCCGCACAATGCGTCGGGCGGCATCCAGCACCTCGCCTTTCATCAAATGTTTTAGCTGCAATATGGTTTTGAGAAGCTCCTGGTTGGGCTCTAACTTCTCCAGCACCTCTTTATCGGTCAGCAGCTCGGTCATCCCGTAATTATCCAGCGCGTGGCGCTCCAAAATTTCCACCGTCTCTTTGGGAAACAGCTTCCGTATGCGGGTAATCCAGGTGGCTGCCGTCAGGCGGCTGGCTCCCGTTCCGCCCTGCCGCCGCACATCCTCGCCCTGCTCGCGGCTGTATAAAAAGTCCAGCACATCCTCCAGATCCATGCAGGAAATGCCGTTTTCCAGCGCTGCTCCCTCGGAAAAGCTCAGCTGCTTCGAAGCGCCGCCACCTAAAATCAGGCGCCAGCGGTTGAGCTGGCTTACGCGGTCGACCGCTGCTGCGGTATTCCCTCCATCTGCCGCGTTCTCTGCCGTCATATTGCCCGTCGCCATTTCATTCATCACAGATCTTCCTCCTGCAAGCGCGCTTGTGCGTATTCATCCAACTGCCTGCCGTAGCGGTATTCCACAGGCGATACGCTCCGCCCGTGCAAGAGCTCCTGCTTTGCCGCACCGTGCAGCGCTGCCGCCTTTGCTGCAACGCGGTCGGTTTCCATGGGCGTAAAGTACCCGAAGGCCATGCGAAGCTCCGGCAAAAGCTGCAAAAATGCCTCTGGCCCAAGCCGTGCGATCAGGGCGTCGATCATGGCTAAGAAGCCCTCCTGCACAAAGACAAAATCCCTGGCCGTGTAGAACAGACCGCGCAGGAAGGCCGCACTTTTCATGTGCATCTCTTCCGTCCCCTGCAAATATCCACAGGCTGTCTCCTGAATCCGCCGCTCCCAGCGGTTTGCGGATTCTGTGCAATCTGCGCCGTCCACGCCCCCTGCCGCAGCCTCTGCAACGTGTGCGCCTCCTGTACCGCTCCTGTCGCCTCCGTACAGAAGCCCCAGCACCGCGCCTTCAAGCCCCGGCTGTATGCCTTCTTTTTCCAGCAGCCGTTCAAATGCCTCCATCAGCACCGGGCGAAGCTGGGCAAAGGCTGTTCTGCCCGTCATCTGGTAGAGCGACAGGCAGCTTTCCATGCAGCTTTGCAGTTGTTCTTCGGTCACCTGCGCCATGGATGGCAAAAGCTGTACGATCTTCTGGAAGCACGCGCTCAAAAGCTCGGAAAGCTCGACGGTATCCTCCACCTGATACAGCTCTTGCAGCTCGTAGAGCATCCGCAGATGTGAAAACCCCTCGGTCAGCGAAAAGAAATCCCCGTCTGCGGCCAGCACCTGCTTCAGGTGTGCGCCCATGCCGGCCTGTTCTTCTAAAAAGCCCATGAGAAAGCCCTGGGTGAGAAGCCTCGCCGCCTCGCGGCATCCCTCGCTTTCGGCGCTTTTGCTGATCAGGCGGCTTCGCGCTGCCTCTGCGACCGTGGCACCTGCCGTGGATACGTCGATGAGGGCCGAAAGCACCTGGCTGGAAAACTGATAGCTCCACAGCTCGCGGATGCGGTTTTTATCCCGCCGATTGAGGAGATCCGACCCCTTCTTCCGCCTGGCAAAACCGCTCTCCAAAAAATCCATCTGGTAAAAAAAGCGGCTGATCGTCAGGTGTTTTTTCTTTGTAAACAGCTCCAGCGTTATCTCCTGCGGCACGGATTCGCGGATTTTCAGGCCGAAACCGCGGCATTTGTCCTCAAAATCGTTTAAGATCGGAGGCCGCGGCGCACCGGCGCAGAGGTTTCCCACCTGCGTGCCCGTGTTCAGCTCCTGCAAAATCCGCAGCGGCAGGTCTGTGGACAGATTGCACTCGCCCTTGACAAAGGAGCTGAGCGCGCCGTCGCGCAGCTCGTAGAGCCCCGGCTCGCGCTTTCCCCGCAGCGCCGCCAGCCCCTTGGCCATGGACATCGCGCCGATGACATCTGCCGAGGAAATCCCTTCTTTTTTCTGGCGGGCTTTTCTGCCGGCGCTGACCAACTGGTGCAGTACCGCCGCCTCGTAGGCCCCTGCGGCTGCTTCCCGCATCTGCTGCGGTGCGGTCTCTGTCTGCGCCGGTTCACTTTTGCCCTGCGCCTGCGGCGCATCCGGCGGCTGCGATGCAGCTTCCTGCTGCCGGCACAGGGTTTCCCACACTTTCTGGTAAAAGCCCGGCGACTGCATGCCGCTGGCGTATCCGTTCAGCGCATCCGCTGCTTCCATGGAATAGGACAGCGGATACACGCCCTGCTCTTCTTCCTTCAGATGGTGCAGCTTTACTGGCGTTCCGGTAAACGAAACTCCCGCGCCCACCCCGTCTCTTTGCAAAAGCGCCTGCAGCCCGCTGGTATGAAACCCGCCGGTTACCACTAAGATTTTCTGAAATTCCTTCGACGCTTCGGCGATTTTCTGCGCCATGTAACGCTCCCGCAGAAGGCATCCGTCCGCCTCCATTTCCTCCTGTGGCGTGTGGGCTCTGGAAAGCCCGCACCACAGGAGCATCTGCTGCACAAACTGCGGCGTCTCGATGGAAAGCCCGCCGATTTCAAAGTACTTTTCCCACAGCTCGCCGAATTCCCTAAGCCCGGTCTTTTCGCACAGCCGGCTGAGATACTGGCTGCGGCTCAGCAGGTAGTCGTCGTTATACGTCTGCTTTTCGCCTTCGCTTCGCAGGCCCCGCTGCGATGCCGTGCCGATGAGGATTTCCCCGTAGGGCAGGTCGATAAAGCGCGCCGGTATCTTCCTTGCTGCCGCCTCCCGCAGGGCCACAAGCTCCGGCGAATAGTCCAGAAAGGGATAGTAGCATTTATAGTCCTCTTTGTCTTCGCTGACAAATCCCCTGCCATCCTTGTAAAAATAATAGAAGGCTACCGGCGGCTTTGTGTTTTCGTCGGTCAGGACAGATACCATATCCTGGGCGTTTTCCGGGCCTTCGATTAAAATGCAGTCCGGCCGCATCGCCCGTATGGTGTTTTGCAGGTGAAAGGCGCAGGCCGGGCTGTGGTGGCGCAGCGGAAACCAGAAAATCGGGTCGTCAAAGCTCTGCTCTGCTATTTCAGGTATTTCCGGGCCTCGTAATAGCTGTTCCATAAGCCGCCCTCTTTTCCTCCTTTATCCCGCACCACTGTCTGGAAATAGCTGCGCAGCTTTTCCAGATCGTCCTTGTTTTCTTTCTGCACCGCGCCCATCAGATTTTGCACCAGGCAACCGATATCCATGTGCGCATCGCCGTAGTAGTACGCAGTCATCATGGTCTGATAGTACACAGACACTGCCTCGGCTGTGCTCATCACCGCCGAAGGCCTGTCGATGCGGTGCCCCAGCGACGACACCCCTTCGCGCAGCTCGTGGTAGGTGGATGCCAAAAGCTCTGCCACATCTTCGTCCACAGGCATGTCGATCTGGCTTTCCCCTGCCAGCTGCCGCACCTCGTTTACGATGATCTGCTTTTCCATGGCCACATCCCGCACCGGCATGACCGTCTCGAAGTTGAAGCGCCGCTTCAGCGCGCTGCTCATTTCGTTGACGCCCTTGTCTCTGGTATTGGCTGTACCGATGACATTAAAGCCTGGCTTTGCAAACAGCAGGCCCGCTTCGCCCAGCTCCGGCACGTTGAGCACCTTGTCGCTGAGCACGCTGATTAAGCTGTCCTGAATCTCCGCCGGCGTCCGGGTGATTTCCTCGAACCGGGTGAGAACGCCCTGCTCCATGCCCACGTAAAGCGGCGAGGGCACCAGCGCCTCGCGCACGGGGCCCCTTGCCAAAAGCAGCGCATAGTTCCAGCTGTATTTAATCATGTCCTCCGTGGTGCCTGCGGTCCCCTGTATGGTGTTGGTGCTGGTTCCGCTGATGGCAGCTGACAGAAGCTCCGACAGCATGGTCTTTGCCGTACCCGGCTCGCCCACCAGCATCAGGCCGCGGTTTCCGGCCAGCGTAATGATGCAGCGCTCCACCAGGGCGTCGTTTCCCAGATATTTTTTGCGTATGTGCAGCTCTTCGCCGTTCCACTGCAGCGGCTTTGCGCTTCCCAGAATAAAGGTCCGCACCGCCTTGGGCGAAAGCTTCCAGTTCATGGGTTTCTTTCCGGTATCCTGCGCCAGCAGCGCGTCCAGTTCCTTTCGGTAGCGCACCTCCACAGGCGGCTTCAGTTCGATGTTTTGTTCCATAGATATCTCCTCAGATACTCCTTTATATCGCTATTGTCCATTGTGCAGCTGTTGCGCGGCCAGCGCCGCAGACGCTTTGCGGCAGAGACGCGTTTTTCCGCACAGCTCGCGTTTTTTACGGAAAACAGGCAGCCTGCCGGCTTTTGCCGGCAACCTGCCTGTGCGTTTACGTGCTCCGTCTACATTCCAGGCGTTTCACGTTTCCCAGGCGTTACTTACCATAAAAGTGCTGAATGATCGCGCTATACCTTCAGCGGTTCTTCGTTGGCTCTGTCCTCTAATGTAACGGCCGAACCGAGGTTCATGGTGGCTTTTTCCAGCTCCAGCACGATGTTGTTGATTCCGATCATGCGCTCCGGCGAAATGCCCTCGCCCATAGCCAGCTGCGTGTTGTAGAGGATGCGCTCTAGCCCGTCGTGAATGTCTGCGATGCGCGTCCTGACCTTGACGATCTGTTCCGCGTTGGCGAGTTCCTCCTCGGCGCTGACGTTCTTTGCCGTCAGCACGGTTTCTTTCGCCAGCAGGAATTCCGACACCGCCTCCACCACGGTGCAGTCCCAGCCCAGTTCTTTCTTTACCGCCTCGGCAAAGCCGCGCTTGCTGTCCTCTTCGCCGTGCACTAGAAAGATGTCGTGGGGTTTTTTCTGAAAGCCCCGCAGCCACTCCATCAGGCCGTCCTTATCCGCGTGCCCGGAAAAGCCTTCCAGATTGTAGATTTCCGCGCGCACCTTCACCGGCTCGCCGAAGATGGCGACTTCTTCCGCCCCCTCGACGATGGAGCGACCCAGCGTTCCCGCCGCCTGATATCCCACGAAAACCACGCTGTTTTTCGGGTTCCACAGGCCGTGCTTCAAGTGGTGCTTAATGCGCCCCGCTTCGCACATGCCGCTGGCGGAGATGATGATTTTCGGCGCAGTGTCCAGGTTCAGCATCTGGGATTCCTGGCTGGTCCGCGTGAATTTCAGATTTTTGAAATCCAGCGGGTTGTCGCCTTGGCGCAGGTATTCTTTCGTCTCTTCGTCGAATACCTGGGCGTTCTTCTGAAACACCTGCGTAGCCGTGGTCGCCATGGGACTGTCTACGTAGACCATCAGCTGTTCCAGCACGCTGCGGTATTCGTTTTGCCCGCCGTAGATGCGGTTCAGCTCGTAGATCAGTTCCTGCGTGCGTCCTACGGCAAAGGATGGGATGATGACGGTTCCGCCCCGTTTGGCCGTTTTGACGATGATGTCCAAAAGCTCTTTGATGCTGGTGGCATTTTTTGCGTGCAGCCGGTCGCCGTAGGTGGTTTCCATGATGAGGTAATCCGCCTTTTTGATGATGGTGGGATTGCGCAGGATGGGCCGGTTCATTACGCCCAGGTCGCCGGAAAAGACAATCTTCGAGGTCCGTTCCTCTCCGGTCTCTTCGGTTTCTGTTACCCACAGCTCCACTACAGCCGAGCCTAAAATGTGGCCGGCGTCGTTGAATACGATTTTCATTTCGTCGTTGAGTTCGACCAGCTGGTCGTAGAGCACCGGCGACAGGTATTGCAGCGTATCGAGAGCGTCGTTATATGTATACAGCGGTTCCACCGGTTTTTTTCCGGTGCGGGCATTTTTTTTGCTCTGCCATTCCGCTTCTTTTTCGTGGATGTAGCCGCTGTCCTTCAACATGACTTCCACCAGGTCGGCCGTGGCATCGGTGCAGTAAATTTTTCCCTTAAATCCCCGCTTTACTAACAGCGGCAGCCGCCCGCAGTGGTCGATGTGCGCGTGGCTTAAAATCACGCAGTCTATCTCTGCCGGCGAAAAGCCGAAATCCGCCGCATTCATGGCATCCATAGTCTTGTTGCCCTGGAACTGCCCGCAGTCCAGAAGCACCTTGTGCTTTTGCGTAGAGATCAGGTGGCACGAGCCGGTTACTGTGGTCGCCGCTCCGCAAAACTTTATTTTCATAGTCGCTTCTCCCTTCCTTTTTCTGTGCCTGCAGTCCCAGGCTGTCAGACTGCGTTCCCCTCCTTCAGCAGGAAATCCGCCAGGGTCTGCAGCTGGTACCACATGGTAACAGCACCAGGGTCCAAATGCCCGACGCCCTTGTCCGGCTGGTAGCAGGCCCGCCCGCGCATGGCCTCCATGTCCGCTGTCGCCTTCATGCCGGCTTCGGCGCCGTCGCGCATAGCAGACAGCACCTCCGCCTCGTTCTTTCCTTCTTCCATTGCCCGCTCCATGGCGTCCACCGCCTGGTGCAGCGGGTCTACCATCGTCTTAAAGCCCGGCTGTGCCTTGCCTCTGGACATGATGCCTTCCAGCTGCGCCCGGAGGATATCCCTGAGCAGCGGCAGGTCGATGGCCTGCGCATCCTTTGCCGCTGCCGCCGCCTTCAGGTAGGCGCTCCCGTACAGCACGCCCGCCGAACCGCCGATGACGCTCATCATCGTCATGGCGATTTTCTTAAACAGGTCGGAAACCGGCAACGCCGCAAGCTCTTCGCTCATTTCCATCAGCCGGACAAAGCCCATGTTCATATTCGCCCAGTGATCTCCATCGCCGGTAGCCGCATCCAGCTCTGTGATATAATCCTTGTTCTCGTTTAGAAGCGTTGCAGCCGCCCTCAGGCAGTCCACATACTCCGCCGATGTCATCTGCATGTCTGCCACCTCCCTTTTCTCAAGCTATACGCGAAAGGCAGGCGCTTCGCAGGGAGCATCTATCAGCTCCTTCAGCTCGTCGTCCAGCTTTAAAAGCGTAATCGAGCACCCGGCCATTTCCAGCGAGGTCATATAATTGCCCACAAACCAGCGCCAGGGGCGGATGCCCTTTTCCTTCAGCACCGCTTCCGCTTCGCCGGCCAGGATGTAAAGCTCCATCAGCGGCGTGGCGCCCAGCCCGTTGACCATGACCGCGACCTCGCTTCCGCTGTAATCGTAGTCTGCCGTGATTTTTTCGATCAGGATAGCGGCCAGCTCCTTTGCCGATTTTACTCCGGTCCGTTCGATGCCCGGCTCTCCGTGGATGCCCATGCCGATTTCGATTTCGTCATCGCCCAGCGCAAAGCCCGGCTTTCCCACCGCTGGAATAGTGCAGGAGCTCATGGACATGCCCATGGTCCGCACGCGGTCGATGGCCTTCTGCGCAACGGCAGCTACCTCGGCGAGCGTTCCGCCCGCCTCTGCCTTTGCCCCGGCGACCTTGTGCACAAGCAGCGTGCCGGCGATCCCTCTGCGGCCGGTGGCATCCTCTCTGTCCGGAACAGCTACGTCGTCTTTTACTACGACGATCTCCACATCAATGCCTTCCATCTCGGCCATTTCCTTCGCCATGTCGAAATTCATCAGGTCGCCGGAATAGTTCATAATAACGGCCAGAACGCCCTTGCCGCCGTTGGCTTCTTCGATGCCCTTGATAATCCGGTCGGGCGAGGGGGAGGCAAACACATTGCCCGCTACGGCAGCGCTCAGCATTCCCCTGCCGATATATCCGCCAAAGGCGGGTTCGTGACCGGAGCCGCCTCCGGAAATTACGCCCACCTTCTCTCTTTTCTCCTTGCTTGCAATAACCTCTGCCTCCGGGAAATATTCCACCTTCGGATTGACAGCCGCAATGCCCCGCAGCATATCGCTGACAACGCGATTGGGATCGTTAATGATTTTTTTCATAGCTCACCTGTCCTTTCTTCCGCAGTACCGCGCTATATTCTTGCCTTTATTATAGTCCTTTGCGCTCCCGTTGTCATCGTCTTTTTGCCTCGATTGCACATCTATATGCCATATATGCGCACATCTGCTCGAATGCCGGCGCATTTTGAGCGCTGCCAGAATAAAAAAGCGCCGGAAGCCTGCCTGCCACAGCATGCTCCGGCGCGGTATTCTCCTGCGCTACATTTTTTTGATCGTTTCGGCCTTCCAGAGCCCGTGTTTGTTGCACCAGGCGTAGACTGCCTCCACCCGCTCATCCTCGTTGATTACAAACTGCGCTACGGGATGACCGTTGGTCTTTAACTCTTTTACATCGAAGCCTCTGCCCGTTTCCAGCACGGCAAAGCCGATGTAATGTTCTTCTTCCATCGGATGCTCGATCTCTCCCACGCTGACCGTTACCCGCTCACCGTTTACGAGCACCACCGGCACATGCTTTTCGCCAGCGCCGCCTTCCTCCGTCTGCGGCGTTATTGTCTTCATCGGCTTTCCGCAGCAGACCGGCGTTACGCCGCCATCGACGAGCTTAACCATCAGATTGCCGCAGATTTCGCAGCGGTAGAACTCCACATTCTTCACTGTCTTTTCTTTCATAATTTCCTCCTTCTTGCACCTTCCTGCACCTCCTCCGGCCGCTGGAAACAGCAGTTGCAACCACGCCGTTTCCCCTCGTCGAAGGCTTTAGAGCTTCTGTAGAATCTCGATGTACAGTATTCCCCATTTTTGAGAAATTATAAAGGAAATTATGAATATTTCGTGCTTGCTCTCTGTTCACTGGTCTGAAGAGGCCGTTAGCACAGCCTCCTGCCTTTGCAACTGCAAATGCGCAAGAAGCGCATCCTCGCGGTTTTCCACAAGGTCATCCATCACTGCGAAGAGCGCTTTTGTCAGCAGTGCCTTTATCTGCGCACCCGCAGGGATTCCGCAGGCCAAAAGCGTGCGCCCGTCGATAGCAAGCTGCGCCAGGCTGACGCAGCTTTGTTCTTCTTTATATCGGCAAAGCTGCTTTTGCAGCTCCCGGCAGCGCTGGTATCTCTGCCTGTGCTGCAAAATGTCTTCCGGTGCCGGCTCCTGTGCGGTCTGCGCCTGCGCAGTCGTCTGCCTGTCTGCCGCTCTTTCCAAAAGCCGCAACGCTCCTGCCGCCTTTGCTCTGTGCAGCATTAGCAAGCGCATCGTACCCGCATATCCGCTGCGGAAAACCCATCGCTTGAGCTGTCCGCCGCTGTGCGCAAGCGCCTCTGCAAAGCCTTCCGCAAGCTCTGCCAATATCCGCTGCTCCTCGCGGCTGACCTTTGCCTGACGGCAGAACCGCTGCGTTTTTTCGCAGTCCCCGCCAAACAGCAGGGCCAGGCGCAAAAGTGCCAGCTCCCGACGTTTTTCCTCCCCGTCGTCGCTTCTATCCTTAAAGACTATCGCATCGCTTTCGCTTTCTTCGGCATCTCCGACCTTCTCTGCGGCCCGCACCGATTCTACCGCTTGTTCGAACAGCGCGGGAAATTCCGAAAATGCCGACTGCCAAATGTGCCCGTACACCTGCAGGCTCTCCGCTGCCCACGGACCAGCCAGCAGTTTTTTCAGCTCAACCCAGCTTCGCTCTTTTGAGATGCAGGCTAACAGGCCGCGCTTTTCTTCCATGGCCGCCGCCGTCTCCGCTTCGATGGTAAACCCGTATACTGCCTGAAACCGGAGGGTTCGCAGAATGCGCAGCGCATCCTCTGTAAAGCGCAGCCGGGGATCGCCGACGCAGCGCAGGATGCCGCAGCGCAGGTCGTCTTTTCCGCCAAAGGGATCGACAAGCCCCTGCCGCGGGTTCCACGCCATGGCGTTTATGGTAAAGTCCCGCCGCGCCAAGTCCTCTTCCACCTGCCGGGAAAACCGCACCTGCTTCGGCCGCCGGTGGTCTTCATACGCGCCGTCGATGCGGTAGGTAGTGACTTCCAACGGCATGTCCCCGACGAATACCGTCAGCGTTCCGTGGGCGAGGCCCGTTTCGCACAGGTGAAATCCAGAAAATACCCGGGCAAGCTCTTTTGGCAGCGCCGATGTGGTCAGATCCACATCGTGCGCCTTTTTCCCAAGCAGGGCATCCCGCAGGCAGCCGCCTACCACATAGGCTTCAAACCCGGCTTCTTCCAGCCTTTCGATGAGGTACAGCGCCTCTTTGCACACGTGCAGAGCGCCTTCAATTTCCTTCACGTTCCGCCTCCTGCGACAGCGTTTCGTCCACAAGCTCCGGCAGCTGCAAATTGTGCTCGATGTCCTCCAAAAAACTGTGTATGCGCTGCATTTTCAGATCGCTTGCCGCGATGGTCTCGGAGCACTCTTTCAGCTCGTCGGCGATGAATTTGGGTATCAGGCCGTCGGACTTATAGCGCAGCTTATGCTCCAGGCTGGCCCAGAAGTCCATTGCCATGGTGCGTATCTGCACCTCCACCGGCATTTCCACCACGCCGTCCACAAAAAACACTGGCACCTTTACCACCAGGTGATAGCTCCTGTAGCCGTTGGGCTTCGGATGCTTTATGTAATCGGTTTCTTTTACCACCTGAATATCCGCCTGCCTTTTCAAAAGATCGGCAATGGTATAGATATCTTCGACATAGTGGCAGATCACCCGAATTCCGGCTACGTCTGTCAGGCCCTCCGTAATGGCCTGCCCTGTCAGCGGATACCCCTTTCTCGTCAGCTTTTCCAGTATGCTCTCTATGGATTTTACCCGCGTTTCCATGTGATGGATGGGGTTGTGCTCGTGGAGCAGCTCGAAATCCTCGTCTAAAATCTCTAGCTTCGTCTGCACGGCCCGAATCGCCGCCCCGTAATTTTTCGTAATCTTTGCGTAGCTCAGATACAGTTTGGCCGCATCCTCTGCGGAAAAATTCGCATATTTTATTTTGTCTCCCAGTTGTTGCATCAAACGATTGTTCATGTTGTGCGTAATCCCCTTTTCTATCCCTTATTGAATCTTGCCTTTGCCAGCTCGCTCCAGCAAAGGCAGCCGGTCTGGCTGCGGTTTTATTGTATCACGTTGCAGCGGCGCCGACAAGGAGAATGCGGAATCGTTATCAGCTCTTATCCTTTAAAGCGACAAGTTATGTTTGACCTTGCTCATCCCTTTGATATAGTGGACTAACAGCTTCCAACATCCGTAGCCAACCGCGGCCAGTGCCGCTCCTGTAATCAGGCAGAAGAGGAAAATAAGCATCGGATTTTTGATTCCCGAAACAACGATATACTGCGCATAGGGAATCCCCAGATGCAGCAAAGCATCTATCAGTTTAACAGCCCCCATAACGGGAGCCGCCACACCGCAGAAGATAAATACAGGAGCGCAAACCGCAAGGACTGGAATTACAATCATCCCGGAAAGACCCGCAAGACTGTAATACGCGCAGATTGCGAGAATTCTGTTCCAGCTAAAAGAGCTCCCTTTTACAATCAAGTCGCCCAGGTACGCCTTTGCCATTTCTTTTGGATTGCCCAGTCTTTCCATGATCTCTTCTGCGGTTTTCCCGTTTTGCTGCAGTTCGAGCATTTCACTTTTGATTTCTTTTACAATGTCCACCCGTTCCGAAACCGGCAAGGGTTTTAAATATCTTTCGATGACTTCCAGATAATTGTTCAAAACTTTTTCCACGACTTTATTCCCCCTTTATTTTGTCGATTGCACACAGCAAATTATCCCATTCAACAGACATCGCAACAAGGTAATCCAGCCCCTTATCTGTCATGGAGTAATATTTTCTCGGCGGCAAACCTTCGGCGCTGTCCTGCCAGGAAGATGAAATGTATTCTTCTTTTAACAGTCTTCGAAGCAGTGGATAGATTGTATTTTCTTTTGCGGCGAGAATGGGATATTCTTCTAATGTATTGATGATTTCGTATCCGTAAGATGGTTTCTGCTTTATCATCAGCAGAATGCAAAACTCAAGTGTTCCCCGCTTGATTTGCGTCTTCCAGTCGTCAATATTCATATACCGTGCCTCCTTTATATACATCGTACTACACAGTATATCAGATGTCAACTGTTTCATTGTCCCACAGCATTATTTTTTTGCATGCAGGTTTCGCAACCTGCATGCCTGCCAAAAGTGCTGCCGCAATGTTGACACCGCCGCTTTTCCATGCTATGCTTAACGTATTACAGAGCAAAGGAGGGTGCTGATGTCGGTCATTTGCAAATAACAGGACAACAAAGATGTTGCTTTCATCTGAGAAACAGATGAGTTTTTGTCGTGCCCATGTTGCAAATGCCGTTTTCATCGCTTTGTTTTTACGGATATTGGTACCCTTGCGCCTCCTTAAAGCGCTCCCGCCGGTCGCTGTCGATACGCGACAGCGAATCGTCTGTTTGCAGCGGATTTCTATGCTGCGGCGAGCGTCTGCCTTTCAGCAAAGCGCAAGTCTACCTGCATGGATGCCCCGCCGATTGCGGGTAACGTCGGAATAACTCATCGTTCAGTGGGTTATTTTTTTGTTGTCCTGCTTTCCATTCCCATATTGCCGTCTGTTCTCAAACGGCGGCCCCATTCGTGGCTGCATGGTGCAGCCCCATCGAAAATATGCGAAATGACGCAAGGAGAAACAAAACCGTGAACCGAGAAAATAAAAGAAAGCAATTCGATAAAGGATATTATAAGAAGCATCCCTGCACAGACAGCTTTACCTGTAAAAAATGCGGACGCCTGGTAACCGCAGAAGGAGCTGGCAGCAATCACCGCAACCACTGCCCCAACTGTCTGACCAGCCTGCATCTGGACATCGAGCCCGGGGACAGGGCAGCGAATTGCGGCGGGCTCATGGAGCCGGTGGCTGTCTGGATCAGGAAAAATGGCGAATGGGCCATCATCCATCGCTGCAGCCGCTGCGGCACATTCAGCTCTAACCGCATCGCGGCCGACGACAATCCCATGAAGCTGATGTCCATCGCCATGAAGCCTCTGTGCTCCGCCCCCTTTCCCTTAGAACGGCTCGAGGAAATGACAGCCTGCATGGCAGGGGATGGAACACTGCACACATAAGAACCGCCAGTCGAGGAGAAACCGCATCTCTCACCACAGGCTTTGGCAGCCTCACCAACCGTTTTTTCTGACCATTTGTTTTCTTCGCGCCTTGTGGCAGGCCATGGAATATGATAGAATGAACGGGTATCGCCGCCTGCGCGCTTGCAGCTGCTGCGTGCGATCCTATATAATAGAAGATATTTTTCTGACAGCGGCGCATAAGTCCTTTCCGGCAGGGCAATATTCAAAGAAACAGGCAATCCACAGAAAGGAAGCGCCTGCGCGTCAGAGATACAAGAGAAACGAGGTACAAACGACTATGAAAGCTGTTATCACCGTCATCGGAAAGGACCGCGTAGGCATTCTGGCCAGAGTCAGTGGCGCCTGTGCCGAAAACAATATCAATGTCTTAGAAGTCACGCAGAACATCCTCCAGGGGCTGTTCTCTATGATTATGATCGTAGATACCAGCCAGTGCCCCACGGAAATTGACCGCCTGGCGGAAGAATTTTCTTCCATGGGCCGCGAAATCGGCATGGATATCCGCCTGACGCGCACAGAGCTCTACGAAACCATGCACCACATCTGATCGCCGGCCGCAGGAAAAACCCCTGCCTCCGCTCTGCCCTCTGCAGGTGCAGTCCGGACAAAACGCGCAAAAGAAACATGAATAGGAAGGAATCCATCCACATATGCTGAATACAAACGATATTTTAGAAAGCATCCGCATGATTTCCGACGAAAACCTGGATGTCCGCACCGTTACCATGGGAATTTCCCTGCTGGACTGTGCAGACCCCGACCCGAAGAAAGCCTGCGAGAAAATATACCATAAAATCACAACCCGGGCGGAGCGCCTGATTCCTGCGGCAGAAAAAATCAGCGCTGCCTACGGCATCCCCATCGTCAATAAGCGCATCAGCGTTACGCCCATCGCCATGCTTCTGGCCTCGGCAGTCGATCCCGATCCGGTGGAATACGCGCGGACTCTGGACCGCGCCGCAAAGAGCGTGGGCGTCAACTTCATCGGCGGCTTTTCCGCGCTGGTTCACAAAGGCTTTTCCGCCGGAGACGAGCTTCTCATGCGCGCCATTCCCCAGGCGCTTGCGCAAACCGAATTCGTCTGTTCCTCGGTCAACATCGGTTCGACCAAAAGCGGCATCAACATGGATGCCGTGCGCATGATGGGGCAGATCGTGCGGCAGGCAGCGGAGGCCACGCAGGACAACCAGTGCATGGGCGCGGCAAAGTTAGTCGTATTCTGCAACGCGCCCGAGGACAATCCCTTTATGGCCGGTGCCTTCCACGGTCCCGGCGAGCCGGACTGCGTTATTCACGTGGGCGTCAGCGGCCCCGGCGCCGTCCGCGCCGCTCTGAAAAAGAGCGCTGCCGGACTGTCCACCGACGGCGTGGCTGAGCTGATCAAGCGCACCGCGTTTAAGATTACGCGCATGGGCCAGCTCGTAGGAAACCTGATGTCCCAGGAGCTTGACGTTCCTTTCGGCATCGTCGATCTCTCCCTTGCGCCTACGCCGGCCAAGGGCGACAGCGTCGCTAATATACTGGAAGAAATCGGCCTGGAAACCTGCGGCGGCTGCGGAACCACCGCTGCGCTTGCCATGCTGAACGACGCGGTGAAAAAGGGCGGCGTCATGGCGAGCAACCACGTGGGCGGCCTCTCCGGCGCCTTCATCCCCGTCAGCGAGGACGACGGCATGATTCAAGCGGCAGAAAAAGGCTGCCTTACGCTGGAGAAATTAGAGGCGATGACCGCCGTCTGTTCTGTGGGCATCGACATGGTCGTCATTCCCGGAGATACGTCTGCTGCCATCATCAGCGGCCTGATCGCAGACGAGGCTGCCATCGGCATGGTCAACAGCAAGACCACCGCGGTGCGCGTGATTCCCGCCATCGGAAAGAACGTGGGCGACCGCTTAAACTTCGGCGGACTTCTGGGCTATGCGCCGGTCATGCCTATCAATACCGGCTCGCCCCAGGCCTTTATCGACCGCGGCGGACGCATCCCGTCGCCCATCCAGGCGCTGAAAAATTAACCCGCGCCACAAAACCGCCCATAATGCCCAACATCAAAGGGGGAATATTTTGTTCCGAGCCATCAAATCCATTCTGCGGCTGGCCCTGCTCCTCTTGCTTTCGGCCAGCCTGCTGTTTTTTTACGCCCGCTATGCTGAGCCCGGCCGGCTGGAAGAAACAAAGCTCCTGCTGCAGCCCGGGGCATCGGTGCCAGCGCAACCGCTGAATATCGTTATCTTTGCCGATACGCATTTCAGCAGCACCTATACACCGCAGGACTTTGAAAGAGCTGTAGAACGCATCAACGCCATGCAGCCGGACCTGGTCTTTTTCTTAGGGGATCTGATCGACAATTACAACGATTACGACGGCGATCCCAAAGCCATCAGCCAGGCCCTCGCCCAAATTCACACCACCGGCGTCTGCGCCAGCGCAGAAATCTACTCCGGAAATTCTGCTGGCAGCGCCCTGCAAAGCAGCGGCAAGTTCGCTGTATTCGGCAATCACGACTACGGCGGCGGCCTGGAAAATTACTATCAGGACATCATGGAAGCCGGAGGCTTTCAGGTGCTTCTCAACGAAACGGTGGCGCTTCCCGCATGCAACGTAACCATCACCGGCATCGACGACATGATCATCGGCTACGGCGATGTTTCCTGCGCCTCCATCCTGCCCGACGACACCTTCAATATCGTGCTGGCTCACGAGCCTGATATCATCACCGATATGACGGATTTTTCCGTAGATTTCATGGTCTCCGGACATACCCACGGCGGGCAGATCAACCTGCCCTACCTGTCGGAGCAGTTTCTGCCGCCCTACGGTAAAATCTTTATCAGCGGTGAGTACCGCTTCGAAAACCAGCGCTCCACGCTGCTTTATGTCAACCGCGGCTTAGGAACCACCAAGCTTCCTCTGCGGTTTATGGCCGCTCCTGAGCTGACGCAGATTACCTTTGATTGAAGGCAGGCGGCCTTGGCAGCGGCAGGCACCGGGCTCTCCCGGCTACAACTGCAGATGCCCCGGCAGCCAATCCGGCTGCCGGTTTTCTTTGGCCCAAAAAAGTCTGACACCCCGTGCCGGAAAGCCGGCGGCGGGGTGCAAACAACACAACAACCAATCTCAGGTAACGTTTTACTCTTTTTTATTGTGGAACCTTTCACTCTCATCTTTAACTTGTTAGAGAATACACCAATTTGTATGACTTCTCACCATCCATCGAACGGATAAATTGCCAACCAACCATCTATTGACTTTTATCCCGTCCAATAGTATACTGAAATCGGAAAATCAACGGCAATATCTTCATTGTTTCAGACATAGTTTTGAGCATTTTTTTGTCGTTTTAACCAAAGTTTTTCTTTTGCTTCCCGCGGACCCATTTTATTTTATAAATAGAATTTTTTTACAAATCAATGGGATTGCATGCGCCGTCGAATCGTTTTTATTAAAAAGGTGAACTATGACATCTCCCATGAAGGGGACCGGAACGAAAATTGTAATCGAATGGATTCCGGATAAAAACAGCCCCATTCCCCTCTATCAGCAAATCGTCGATTATATCAGCGGAAAAATCGCCGCTGGCGACTACACCACCGGAACAAAGCTTCCCTCGCAGCGGGATATGGCGCTGCAGTTTGGCGTCAACCGCAGCACCATCGTTACTGCCATGGAAGAACTTCTCTCCTACGGCGTTATCGAAAGCCATGCCGCCCACGGAACCCGCGTCGCCGATACCCTGTGGTCGCCCAAGCATCGGCAGTCGCCGCCCAACTGGAGCTTTTATGTAAAACAGGGGACGGCCGCCGCCAATGCGATTGCCGTGCAACAGCTCAATCACTACGAATCCAGCTCCGAATTTCTCCAGTTTTCTACCGGCCAGCTGGCTGCGGACGTTCTGCCCATGCAGCTGCTTACGCAAGCCATGAATTCCGCTGTGCGCCACACGCCCGAGCTCAGTTATCTTCAGCCCCAGGGGTTGCCAAAGCTGCGCGCGATCCTCTCCCAGCGCCTGCACTGCCGCCGCGGCATCGACGCGCCGGAAAGCTGCATCCTGCTGACCAACGGGCAGACCGAAACCATGGACCTGATCTGCCGCTGCCTGCTGAAGCCGGGCTCTTCGATTTATACCGAACAGTATTCCTGGCTGTTCCGCCAGAATTACCTGACAGCCGCCGGCATGAAATTAAAGCCGGTCCCCATCGACGACGAAGGGCTCTGCTACTGGCGCATCCGCCTGGACCCGCAAACCGATACCTCGCCGCTTTTGTATACGATGCCCAATTTCCATACGCCCACCACGCAGGTCATGTCCGCCGCACGGCGCCGCCAGCTTCTGGGCTTTTGCCAGAGCCGCCAGCTTCCCATCATCGAAAACGATGTATACGCCAACCTCTGGCTGACGCAGCCGCCGCCTCCGCCCCTGAAATCCATGGATTCCTGCGGAACCGTCCTCTATGTCAGCTCGCTGAACAAGGAGTTTTCTCCGGCTCTGGGCCTGGGCTTTCTGGTCGCACCGGAATCCGTGGTAGAGCGCCTGGCTGACATGAAGCGCCAGACCACCGACCTGCCTTCCTTCTACTCGCAGTGGACGCTGGCTTACCTGCTGGAAAGTCACCTCTACGACGACTATTTGCTCCACGTAAGGCGCCGCCTGATCGAACGCCGCGACCGCATGCTGGAACTTTTGCAGAAATACTTTACCGACCTTGCCACCTGGAGCATTCCCCAGGGCGGCTATTTCCTCTGGCTGGAATTCGACGACGACCTGCCCATACAGCAGCTCTTCCAGAAAGCGCTGGAGCAGAAAATCCTGATCTGTCCCGGAAGCCTCTTTTCCGCCGAACGCAGCCACTGTCTGCGCCTGAGCTTTTCCTACGTCGCAGAAAGCGACATGGAGCGCGGCCTGCGTACGCTTTCGCAGATCGCCTGCCGCCTGAAAAAGAAACGCTGAGCCAAAAAAGAAGCTGAGTCAAAAAAGAATCGGCGGTTTTCCGCACACTCCGTTCTCTCGAAAAATACTATGACAGGGAAAGGAGTGTTTTATTATGCCATCTATTTATCTCAGTCCTTCGGTGCAGGAATACAACCCCTACATCATCGGAGGCAACGAAGAATACTATATGAACTTAGTCGCAGACGCCATGATTCCTTATCTGAACGCCAGCGGCATCAGCGTTACGAGAAACAACCCCGGCGACTCGCTTGCGCAGGTGATCCGGCAGTCCAATGCCGGAAATTACGATCTCCATCTGGCGCTGCATTCCAACTCTTCGCCGGAGCACTTAGCCGGAACCCTGCAAGGCCCCGATGTCTATTACTACACATACAGCGACGCCGGACGCCGGGCGGCGGACATCATTGCGGAAAATCTGAAAACCATCTATCCCAACCCGAATTTAGTAACCGTGCTTCCCACCTCGACGCTGGCAGAGCTCCGCCGCACCCGCGCCGTTTCTGTGCTGGTGGAAATCGCCTACCACGACAATTACGACGATGCCAACTGGATTAAAAACAACATCGGCACCATCGGCTACAACCTGGCGCTCTCCGTTACGGAAATTTTAGGCGTTCCCTTTATCTCGCCCTACTGAACCGGACGTACAAGACAATAGAAACGCTGTGCATGGCGATGCGCAGCGACAACAGCGGCAGCACCATGTGCACAAGCCCTGCCCCGCATGCAAACAGCATAGAAAAAGAGACTTCGCTTAGAACCACGAAGTCTCTTTTTTTATCGCTTATCCACCAGAAGGTTGGCAGCCAGGCAGCCCAGCAGGCAGCCCAGGCTGTTGTGTACCATGTCGTCCCATTCGAATAGCCCGCGGCAGAGAAACAGCTGCAGCGTCTCAATCCACGCGGAGATGAAGCATCCCACCAGCAACGCCTGCCACCAGTGCACGCGCTTTCCCCAAACCCCCGGCAACAGTACGCCGACGGGAACCAACATCGCTATGTTCAGCAGGTTTTCCAACAGCAGGGCACTGCTTCCGGCAGCCACCCGCTTCCACGACCAGAAGAGCTCCAGTTCGTAGCTGTGATATCCCCTCGGATTGCGGGTAAATACGCACGAGCCCAAAATCAACGCCACATACGCTACCAGCGAAAGAAACGAAACCATCTGCCAGACGCTTATCTTCTTCTGCCGTACCCGGACAAAGGAAATGGCGGCCAGCGGAATAAAAATCACCGCAAAAGCTATGGCTTCCCGCTGCGTCCAGGCTTTATTATACGTAATAAAAAATTGATATAAATCCAAAAAATCCCCTTTCTTCCCCTTCGATCTCTGTCCCTCTTCTTCGTGTGCAGTGCAAGATCGCTTATAGCGGCCGTTGTTTTATAAACATTGCGCAAACGCAAAAGTTTGTGCGTTTTTACCCCTTCACTCAGCATGTACAGCCACGCAGAAAATCGCTGAACAACGGCAGCACCGAACGCATATCCCAAAACGGATACTGCTATTTTATACCGAAAACTTCCCGTTTATCAAGTGGCGAAAACAAAAATTCACGCAATGTTCGTTTTATATCCGAAGAAATGTGATATCATAAAAGCAATGCCGGCCAAATCAGCGCTACGCGGCAAGCAAACTCTAACGCTGCGAATCACGTTGCAGCACTCTTGCGACCCTCCAGCAATCCATGCGGCAGCAGAAAACAAAATTCCCAAAGGAGGAAATTCCCTTGTGGCAGATTTCACTGATTCCGTTTCTCATTTCCCTTTTCGTCTTTATCCGCATCATGGTGCGCGAACGCCGGACGCTGTGGAGCGGCGTCTCCTTTTTCTGGATGCTTCTATTTCTAGCCATTGCGATGTTTTTTCTCTTATCGAAGCATTCCGACTGGCTTTCCGGACATCCTCTCCTGATTAACCTGCTGGTCGCCCTGTTTCTTTTTGCGGTGGTAAGCATCGTCGCATTCCCTGCTGTGCTGATTCTCACCTTTTTTATCGAAGGCATCCGCATCATCCGCCACGAAGGCGCAAAGCCGTCGAATTTGCTGTCGATGCTGTTTTCCGTGCTGCTGTATCTGTACCTGGCGGTCTGGCCCGCCGTCGGCGGCCTGCATGTAAATGCGCTCAGCACCAGGCTCTATGCGGCGATCAGCCTGTCCGCAGCGTATCTATTGTCGCTGATGGCCATCTATGCGCTCTCTGCCATGCTCAACCTGATTCACGTGAGAACGAATTGGAACGCCGACTATATCGTCGTTTTGGGCGCAGGGCTTTCCGGTTGCAGCGTTACGCCGCTGCTGGCAGCCCGCATCGACAAGGGAATCGCGCTGCTGAGAAAAAATCCCGGCGCTGTCCTGATTCTATCCGGCGGCCAGGGGCCGGGAGAAGAGATTGCAGAGGGCAAAGCCATGGCCGCGTATGCGGCCGCGCAAGGGGTTTCTGTAGAACAGATTCTGATAGAAGACAACTCCCGTTCCACGGAAGAAAACCTCCG
>CATJIF010000117.1 GCA_949740445.1 uncultured Peptostreptococcaceae bacterium
CACCGAAAGATAAGTGTACTCCGTCAGGAGTGACAACCTTTGACAGATGATACTTTTTATTAGAGTTAGGAACTGGACAATAAAGTTAGATTTTTTGTCTACTTAATATAATAGGAAATCCACAAAGAGAAGGAAAGGAGAAGATATGCACTGTAAAATAAAACCAATAGAATATAGTTGAAATAAGAACATATGTTCGCTATAATGGGAACAAGGAATCTCGCAATTGTGTTTTTGGCGTTGTTGATGTGGCAAGGAGAGAAGGTGAAGCTTTGAAACACAAAAAAGCTCAAACGCCGGATATAGATCAATCAGTATACAAAAAACTAATTGATATAATAAATAACTGCGAAAGCTTGTTTGAATTAGCCGTAACAGCATACTTACTCGGTCTAAAAGAAAATAATTTAGATCAAAAATAATTTTTTCAAAAACTTCTTTATAAGACATAGTGATAACGAAATAAAATTGTAGGAAATATAGGATTCGGGGTGCCACCTCCAGAGTATAAAAAAATCAACATCATAACGGTGTTGATTTTTTTATGAGAACATTCAGGCATTACAGCCAACCGGAGGGTACACTGCCATGTCCTACGAAGACCTGAAAGAAGAACGGGTGCTCAGCACGTTTGAAAAACCGTTTTCTTATTTTTCATCCAAAATTCCCGATTATTTTCCCTTCGTGCCGTCGCACTGGCATCCGCAGCTGGAAATCAACTATATGCTGGAGGGGCGGGCGATTCACAATACGGATGGGGAGGTCGTCCACTCCTCACCGGGCGATATTTTTGTAATCCCGCCCAATGCCCTGCATTCGATCAGCGCCGACAGCGGGAATTATGCGGTATACGACACTCTGGTATTTGACCTGAATGCGCTCATCGGTTCTCCAGCGGAGCGCAGTGCGGTAAACTATCTGGAACCGCTGCGAAACAGCCAAAAGACGCTGAAAACATTTTTTTGCCCAGGCGACTGTGGATATGAGCAGCTCCGCCCGCTCATCGTCTCGAGCTTTACCGCCGCAAAATCCGATGCGCCGGCGGAAGATCTGCTGCTGAAGTCCAACGTGCTGGGGCTGTTGCACTTTTTTATTACGCAGGGGTATTGCAGAAATAACGGGCGCTCTCCCAGCCAGCGCGCACATCTGAATTCCATGCGCACGGTGATCCGCTACATCAATGAACGCTACCACTTTCCCATACGCATAGCTGAGCTGGCAGCGCTGACCTGCCAGTGCGAAAGCTCGTTTATGACCGCGTTTCAGGAAATCTTCGGCGTTACCGCGATGGAATACATCACGGACCTGCGCATTCGCACAGCCTGCCGCAAGCTTTTAAAAACCGACGCCCCTGTGCTGGAAATCGCAGCGGCCTGCGGATATCCAAACCTTTCTAATTTTAACCGGCTGTTTAAGCGGATGGTCGGTCAGACGCCCAGCGCTTACCGGAAAGCTGTCCGCGATTCGACAGAGAAGTAAGCGGCGCTGCCGGGCGGCATTGTAAGAGTGCAGTCGTCGCAGAAGGGGCGTTTGTCGCTGCTAAAGACCGGTAAATCATCGCCATCTGCTTCGCTTGTGCAGAAATAGATAAGGGTTCCGACAGGGAAGGGGAGCTGGCAGCTTGCTTGCCTGCCAGCGGGGTTGATGGCGACCAGTATGGTTTCCTCTTCGCTTTGCCGCACGTATACCAGGGGGCCGCCATTTTCGCCGGATTGCAGAAACTCGATGCTACCCGAGGCGCACAGCGCCGGATGTTCCCGGCGGATTCGTGTAAGCGTCTGAAACTCGCGCCACAGAGAGCCGCTGCAGTTCATTTGCACTTCTGCGATTCGGCCTTCCGCTTCCTTATCCTGCACGGTATACAGCGATGTTTCGTCTGCATCTGAAAAGCCAAAGTTTTTTTCTGTATTCCACTGCATGGGCGTCCGGGCGCCGGTGCGCTCGTAGCCGCCCTCCACAGAGGCGATGTCCAGATGGCGCATGCCGATTTCGTCGCCGTAGTATAAAAACGGCGCACCCGGCATGGAGAGGAGAAACGCATAGGCGATTTTTAGCTCCTGCTGGTCGAGGTGAGAGGCGATCCGCTCCATATCGTGGTTTCCCGTGGGGATGCAGATCATGCCGCGCTTTCGGGTTTTCTGGTAATTCTCCATGTATTTTGCGACAAAGGCCGACGCATCGCCTGCGCAATCCCGTCGGAAGTAGGGATGCTCGCAGCGGAAGAGGTCGTTGTAGTGCGAGGGCCCAAAGTGCAGCAGAAAGTCCATGTGAAAACCGCCCTGAATGGATTTATCCGGTTCTCCCCACTCCGAAATCATAACAGCCTGGGGGTAGTTCGCATCTAAGAATTCCCGTACATCGCGCCACAGCCGTATCGTTTCTGTACGGTCCTCATCACCCTTGACAAGAGAAGCTGCCATGTCCACCCGGAAGCCGTCGCAGCCCCGGGACAGCCAAAAGGCCATGACATCCTTCATAGCCTGCCGCGTAGCCAGAGCCTCCGGAGAATCCACAGCGCTCTGCCAGGGCTCGCTGGGATGGGCAAACCCGTAGTTCAGCGCCGGCTGACTGGAAAAGAAATTGACCGCCACGGCGCCGTTTCTGGGAAAAATGCCCCGCAGAGAGCCGGTAATGCTGTCGTATTTTGCAGGCTCTTCCCAGATAGAGCTGCTCCAGATGTAGCGGCCGGAATATTCGTTTGCTTCCGCTTTGCAGGAGTCTTGAAACCAGGGATGTTCGATGGATGTGTGTCCGGGCACCAGGTCTAATATCACGTGCATATCCCGTTTGTGCGCTTCGCCAAACAGTCGCATCAGATCCTCGTTGGTGCCGTAGCGCGGAGCCACGCGGCAGTAATCGGCGACATCGTAGCCCGCGTCGCTGAAAGGCGAAAGGTAACAGGGATTTAACCATAGGGCGTTGCAGCCCAGTTCGCAGATATAGTCCAGTTTTTCTATAATTCCCGGAATATCGCCGATGCCATCCGCATTGGTATCGTAAAAGCTCTGCGGATAAATTTCGTAAAAGATGCTTTGTTCCAGCCAGTCTACCATAGTATTTGCCTCCTTTTTGCCATGCAAATTCAGTTTGTGTGATAAATCCCGCTCATTGTAGCATTGCGCGGGAAATTCATCTACCGCTAAATCGCGAAAGACTGATACTATACTTGAAATCTTATGGTATAATCGCAGTAGAAAAGGAGGACAAAAGATATGAACGTTTTGATATTGACCGGCAGTCCCCATAAAAACGGGACTTCTGCATACCTTGCAGAGCAGTTTGCCAGGGGCGCAGAGGAGGCCGGCCACCAGGTCAGCCGGTTCGAGGCGGCCTTTAAAAATGTACATCCCTGCCTCGGATGCGACGCTTGCAAGAAAAAAGGGGAGGGCTGCGTATTTAAGGACGACATGGAGCAGCTGAATCCGCTGCTGGCAGCAGCGGATGTCATCGCCTTTGTTTCGCCGATTTATTATTATGGAATCAACGCGCAGCTGAAGATGGTAATCGACCGGTTTTATGCGCAAAACGACAGGCTGAAGGGAGCGGATAAGCGGGCGGTACTGCTGCTGACCTGCGAAGATGAGACCGACGAATCGGTGGAAGGGGCCATCGTATCTTACCGGGGTATGATAAGCTATCTGGAGTGGAAGGATACCGGTGTAATTGCAGCCAAGGCCTGCGGCGTGCTGGACGACGTTGTACATTCGCCCTATCCGGCAGAGGCGCGGGAGCTTGGAATGCGGTTGTAGAGAAAGCGAGAAAAGCTTCGGCAGGTATAAGAGTTTCCAATGCACAGTGCATCCGGCATCTTTACGATGCCGGATTTTGTTTTGCAGATTTCGCTTATTCATCGATCAATTCGTAGGTAGCTTTGGGGTCTCCGATATAGCATAGCGTGCGCATATCGAGGGCCTCCACGCATTCCGCTGCATCGACTACGGGGATTTTTCTGCCCCTGCGGATAAAGAAGGCGACTTCGTTGAGCGCTACGTCGATAAAGAGATAGCCGGCGGGTACAGGCGTTTGCAAAAGCGTGCCATCCGGCAGGAATTTAACCAGCAGCATCTCCTCCGGCAAATAGACGGGGCGGCCGTCGGCATTTTGCGTATAAACCGGGGCGATCATCACTTCATCGCCCAAGAGCAGCTGGTCTTCGATTTTGCGGGCGATCCGGTCCTGCGGATAGGCAAAGGCCAGCGGGCGGAACATCATCGCATCGTTTTTGGCAGCTTTCAGGTATTCGCTGTAGAGATAGGGAATCAACCGGTAACGCACGCTTATAATGTGGCGGAAATCCTCTGCGTGGTCGAACTGGTAAAACTCCTGCTCGCGGGTGCCGGCAGCGCTGTGGTTGCGCATCAGCGGGGTAAAGACGCCCAGGGCCAGCCAGCGCAGCAGGAGGTCTTCGGTGGTGTCGCAGCCGAAACCGCCCAGGTCGGCGCCGATGTACAAAAAGCCGCACATGTTGAGCGAGGGCAGCATTTTCAGGTTGAGAAGCAGGTGGCTCCACCAGGACATATTGTCGCCCATCCAGATGCCGCCGTAGCGGTGCATGCCGATGTAGGAAGCGCGGGAAAACATCAGGATGCGCTTATCTGGGCACAGCCGCGCAAAGGCCTCCGAGGCGGCGCGCGTCATGCAGCAGCCGTACAGGTTGTGCACGCGGTCGTGGCGGATGCGTTTGCTATCCACCACATGATAAAAGCGCTGATAATCCTCTGGGCTATTGGGAAGCGACTTCGAACGGTCGGAAAGAGCAAAGCTGTGAAAGGAAGTTTTTCCCGCGAGGATATCTGCCATCCACTGCCGGAGATCTGCCTCGCCTTCGGCGGAGAAGAAGATGGCCGGCTCGTTCATATCGTTCCAGAAGCCTTCGATGCCGGCATCTAACAGGCATTTGTACTGATTGCCAAACCACTCCCGGACCTCGGGGCGTAAAAAGTCGGGAAAGTGGGTCATGCCCGGCCAGACGCAGGCCTCAAACTCGCTGCCATCCTCTTTCTTGCAGAAGTAGCCCTTTGCAAGCCCTTCTTCGTAAACCGCATAGCCCGGCTCGATTTTTACGCCGGCATCGACGATGGGAATTAAGCGGATGTTCTGCTGCTTCATCTCCTCCACAAAGGATGCAAAGTCTGGAAAGCGCTTTGTGTTGACCGTAAAATCCTTAAAATCCTCCATATAGTCGATATCCATGTAGATCATATCCAGCGGGATGTGGTTTTCGCGGTGCTGTTGCGCTACTGTGCGGAAATCCTCGGGCGCAGCGTAGCCCCAGCGGCTCTGCCCGTAACCGAAGGCAAATTTGGGAGGGATGTAGCTGGGTCCGATGATCTGCCGGAACTGGTGCACAATATCGCTGGCGGACTTTCCTGTTATCAGATAGAGATACAGGTCGGCAGTTTTGCAGCAGACGCAGAGCTGCTCCCGATGGGAATAGCCGATATCGAAGGTCATTTCCCCCGGATAATCGAAGAACAGCCCGACGGCTTCTGCGTCCGGGCCGCTGTCGATCAGAAGGAAGTTGTGCGCGCCGTACAGCGAATGCTTATCCTCCGTATGTATGGGATCGTCGGCGCAGCAGCTGATATAGAGATGGCCTCGCTTGTCGATGCCGCGGTTGGCCTCGCCCAGGCCGTAGACGATGTCCTGCGGCGAAAGGGCAAGGCGGAAGGAAAAACCGTGGTCTGTATCGATCTGCCCAAGAGCGGGAAGCCCGGAAGATACAGGGATGGGCGCAACTACCGCTTCTGTTTCGAAGGGTGTGCCGAAGCTGTATTTTTGAATCATGGAAATGCCTCCTTTTTTTCTGGAAATCTCCGGCCCTGCAAGCCCTCAAACCGCCTGACCGCGATTTTAGAGCAAGGGATCGGAAGCGACAGTGATCTGCTTGTGATTCTGCCGGTAGGTGCGCGGTGAAATGCCGTAGACATTTTTAAACGCCCGGGAAAAGTGCAGCTGGTTGGGATATCCCACCTGTTCGCAGATGGTGCTGATGGGAAGGTCCGTAACCGTGAGAAGCGAAGATGCCTTGGCCATTCGAAAGCGGATTAGAAACTCCTGCGGCGACTGGCCGATGGCGGTTTTAAATACCTTTCCGAAATAGCTGCGGTCCAGGTTGCAGTGGCCTGCCATATCCTCCACGGTAATCGGCGAGGAATAAAACTGTTCGATAAAGGTAATCGCCTCCTGGGCGTAAAACCGCGAAAGCTTTCCACCCTGGATTTTTTTGCGCCGGGAGGATGCGTCAATCAGCGCATCTAAAATCAGATAGAGATGGCCGATAAACTGGCGGCAGGTCATATCCGGATGCTCGACGATGTAGAGCATTTCGCTGGCAAAGGAACGGGACGCTTCAGCGCAGGCCGGCGAAAAAATCGGACAAGCGGCAGAAAGGCCGGCTTCCTCTAAAAATTCTCCGGCGCGAAGCCCGTCGAATTCGACCCACGCGTATTCCCACGGGTTGCTGCCATCGGCATAATAGGTAGTGATGTAACCGGGCTCGATGAGAAAGCCCTGTCCGGCCCGGACCGGATAGCAGGCCGCTTTTTCGTCGTTTTTTAAGTTGACTTCGAGAGTGCCCTGTCCGGAAAGAACATAGTGAAAGAGGTAGTGGTTTCGTATGGCGGGGCCGTAGGAGTACAGCGGCTTGCACTGTTCGCTGCCGTATTGATAAGCGGTCAGATCTAAAAATCTCGTATCCGAGAACATGTGAAAGGAATGGGGGTTCATAAAAAAGTCTCCTTCAAATTCTTGCTTGGGAAAATATATAAAATAAACCGAAGAACACGAAAAATTAAGAAACTTTTGATTTTTGAAGCTATTATATACCATTATGGGTAGTAAAGTCAATATTATTCGTTTGAATTACCCATAAAGATATATCTTTTAATCATAGAGACATTTACTGGATATGAACCTAAGTGATAAAATTCAATCAAGAACGGTCGCGCTACCTGAGAAAGAAAGGAGAGAAAGAGAAATGAAAAAGAAACAAGGGAGGGTTCTTTTTCTAGCCGTGCTGCTGGCTTTCGGGGCGCTTCTTCCCGGATGCAGCAGCACAGACGAAGCCGCGGAAGGCAAGACAGTAATCGAAATGCTTCAATACAAGCCGGAAGCTGTGGCTGTCTTTGAGGAATTTGAGAGAGAATTCAACGAGGCGCACGACGACATTTACTTAAGAATTGATTCTCCAAACGATGCTATGACGATTCTGAAAACCCGGTTTATTCGCGAGGACAACCCGGATATCATCGGCATCGGCGGCGATATCAACTATTCCAACTTTTTAGATGCGGAAATGCTGATGGATATTTCGGACTTTGACGGGCTTGCCGAAATCAAAGAAAACTATCTGGCGACGAACAAGGATCTGGAATACATACCCATGGACGGCGTCTACGCGGTTCCGTATATGGCCAATGCCGCGGGAATTCTCTTTAACCGCGATATGTTTGAAGAACACGACTGGCAGGTGCCGACCACGTGGAGCGAGCTGCTTGCCCTGTGCGAGCAAATTCAATCAGAAGGGATTCTTCCCATGTACTTCGGCTTTAAGGATTCGTGGACGACACTGGCACCCTGGAATGCCATCGCTGTGGACCTGTGCGCATCCGACCTGACCTACAAGGTAAATACCGGAGAAACGAAGTTTTCCGAGCACTACGAAGAGGTGGCGGAAAAGACAAAGGCGCTGCTTCCCTACGCGCAGAAAAATCCGGTAGCGCAGAGCTACAACGACGCCTGTACGGCCTTCGCCCGCGGCGAATCGGCGATGTACGTCATCGGAAACTACGCCATCCCGCAGATCCGCTCGGTCAATCCGGATATGAACATCGGTTCTTTCGTATTCCCCGCCAGCGACAATGCGGAAAAGAACATCTTAAACTCCGGCAACGACCTGATGTTCTGCGTGATGGATACCTGCGAGAACAAGGAAGCGGCCTATGAGGTGTTGCGCTATATGTTAGAAGATGAAAGCATCAGCAAGTACCTGGCGGCGCAGAGCGCGGTTCCCTGCAAGAAAGGCGATTTCCCCATAGTTCCGGAGCTGGAAGAAATGCGCTACTACATCGAAAACGGGCTGGTCGCGGACTATCAGGATCACCACTATCCCAGCGAGATGGCGGTGGATGCCATGATTCAGACCTATCTTCTGGACGAAGAACCCGATGCCACAGAAACGTTTATGGAGCGGTTCGACACGGAGTGGGTTCGCTATAATAAAGACATTATCGCAAAGGTACAGAGCTATGAGGAGGGGAAATAGGACATGATAAAAAAAGATGCCTGGAGCAAAAACGAAAAGATTTTCCTCGGACTGCTGATCCCGATCCTGCTTCTGTTCTTCTGTTTTAACACCTTGCCGCTGTTAAAGGGCTTTTATTACGGGCTGACCAATTTCAGAGGTTACGGAAACTACGATTTTGTGGGCTTGCGCAATTTTGCAGACCTGTTCCACGATGTCCGCGTGGGAAAATCCTATCTCTTTACATTTAAGTACGCCATCGTGATGACGATTGCAGTCAACCTGATCAGTCTGGTGCTGGCGCTGGGCTTAAACAGCGAAATCAAGGGCAAGAATACGCTGCGGGGCGTTTACTTTGTTCCCAATATTTTAGGCGGGCTGGTGGTCGGCTACATTTTCAGCTTTATCTTTACATATATCCTTCCCGCCATCGGAGCGGCGACAGGGATTGAATTTTTATCCAACAGCCTTCTGGGCAGCACCCGGTGGGCCTGGGTAGCCATCGTCATCGTAGGCGCCTGGCAGGGAATTGCCATGAATACCATTATCTATATCTCGGGGCTGCAGACGGTGCCGGAGGACGTGTATGAAGCCGGCATGCTGGATGGCTCCACGGGCTGGAGAAAGTTTAAGGACATTACGCTGCCGCTGATTATGCCCTTTGTTACCATCAATCTGGTGCTGTGCATGAAAAACGCGATGATGGTATTCGACCAGATCATGGCCTTAACCAAGGGCGGCCCTTCGCAGAGCACCGAGTCCATCTCCTATCTGATTTACAACAACGGTATGAGCGGCGGGCAGTTTGGCTTCCAGAGCGCCAACGCCTTTGTATTCTTTATCGTAATCGTAGCGATTTCGTTATTCCAGATGACAGTGCTTGGAAGTAAGGAGGAGCAGCTATGAGTAAAGTGACCCTCAACCAGGGTGCCGTAGGCGGAAAGCTGGCCAACAGAGTCATCAATATCCTGCTGGTGCTCGGATGTCTTACCATCGCATTTCCGCTGTACATGACGGTGATTATCGCCTTTAAGAAGCCTTCGGAGATGACAAACGACGTGGCCGGCGCGCTGGGATTTCCCCAGGCGTGGAGCTTCGACAACTTTGCAGAAGCCATGCGCGTAACGGATTTCTGGCACTCGCTGGCAAACAGCTTTCTTCTCACCGGCGCCACGGTGGTGCTGTGCATCATCTTGCATTCCATGGCAGGCTATCTGATCGGAAGAAAAATGGCAAAGAGAAAGGCATTCAAAGCGTTTTACTATTATCTGGTCAGCGGCATGTTCGTACCTTTTGCAGTGCTGATGATGCCGCTTGTCAAGCAGACGGCGCAGCTGGGAATTGCCAACCGCTTCGGCGTCATCCTCCTGTATGTAGTATTCTTTATGCCGATGAATGTGCTTCTTTATTCCGGCTACCTGACGAATATCCCCACGGCGCTGGATGAAGCCTCTTGCGTGGACGGGGCTGGCGTGTGGCAGACCTTCTGGAACATCATCTTCCCCAACATGAAGCCCATGCACGCTACCGTAGCGGTGCTGACAGCCATGAGCACGTGGAACGATGTGATGACGCCGCTGGTGATTATGTCGGGGACCGACCAGAATACGCTGCCCCTGGCGCAGCTGAATTTCCAGACGCAGTTCGGCACGAATTACAATCTGGCATTCGCTTCGTATTTGCTGGCCCTGCTGCCGATTCTGATTTTTTACATCGTATGCCAGAAGCAGATTATCAATGGCGTTGTCAACGGCGCTGTTAAATAAAGCTCACGAAAGGGTTACAATAAAGGTTACAATATGGCAATTATCGTAAAGGATTCGGTGTTTACCATTCACACGAAACAAAGCACGTATCAGATGAAGGTGGATGAGCAGAAAACGCTGTTGCACACTTATTATGGACCGAGGGCGGACGAGACCGATTTCTCGTATTTGATCGGTTTTCTGGATCGGGGTTTTTGCGGCAATGTGCCGGGGACGGAACGTGAGCGCGTCTACTCGCTGGATTATCTGCCGCAGGAGTACAGCACGGAAGGCAGCGGCGACTATCGGATTTCGGCGTTGCGCGCGCAGCTGGGCAGCGGCGCCTGCGACTGCCGGCTGGTCTTTGACAGCTATCGGATTCTTTCGGAAAAATATTATCTCGCAGGGCTTCCCGCCGCGTTCGATACTGCAAACGAGAAGGTACAGACGCTGGAAATTGTCTTAAAGGATGTACAGGAAGCGTTTTACGTGCACCTGCTTTACGGCGTATTCGAGGAGCACGATGTCATTACGAGGGCGGTACGGATAGAAAACCGCATGGAGCATTCGGCAGAGCTTCTAAAGGTAATGTCCTTCGGCATCGACTTTGCACACAGCGGGTACGATCTCCTTCACTTCCACGGAAAGCACATGGGAGAGCGGCAGCTGGAGCGCGGCCGGCTCATGCACGGAATTACCGAACTTCGAAGCACCAGAGGTGCTTCCAGCCACCAGAAAAACCCCTTCGTGATTCTGGCGGAAGAAGAGACGACAGAGCGGCAGGGCCTGTGCTACGGTTTTGCGCTTCTCTACAGCGGCGGATTTCGTCTGCAGGCGGAGGTGGACCCCTTCGACCAGACGAGGCTGGTTATGGGGCTGGACGACGAGGACTTCCGCTGGGTGCTGCCGCCAAAAGAGAGCTTTATCGCTCCAGAAACAGTCATGTGCTGCAGCAGCGAAGGGCTTTCGGGCCTGTCCCATGCGCTGCACGATACGGTGATGGAGCACATTATACGCAGCCCGTGGAAATCGAAGCGGCGGCCGATATTGGTAAACAGCTGGGAGGCGGCCCACTTCGATTTCGACCGGAAAAAGATCCTTGCGATTGCGGCGGAAGCCGCAGATCTGGGGCTGGATATGCTGGTGCTGGACGATGGCTGGTTTGGCAGGCGCGATTCTGACGACAGCGGCTTGGGCGACTGGTTTGTCAATGAGAAAAAGCTGGGCGGAACGCTGAAGGGCCTGGTAGAGGAAATCCACGGCATGGGGCTTTCCTTCGGATTGTGGGTAGAGCCGGAGATGGTGTCGGAGGACAGCGACCTGTACCGGGCGCATCCGGACTGGGCCATGACCATACCCGGACGGGAGCCCATCCGGGGGAGGCAGCAGCTGGTTTTGGATATGGGCAGAGACGATGTAATCGAATACCTGTACGGCAGGCTGTCGGACATCATCGACTCGGCGGACATCGACTACATCAAGTGGGATATGAACCGCTCCCTGGCGGCAGGCTATTCTGCACGTTTGCCGAAGGAACGGCAGGGGGAGGTACGACACCGGTTTGTGCTGGGCGTGTATCGCCTCTTAGAGCTACTGCTGCAAAGCCATCCCGGGCTTTTAATCGAAGGGTGCAGCGGCGGCGGCGGGCGCTATGATATGGGGATGCTGTATTACTGCCCGCAGATCTGGTGCAGCGACAACACGGATGCCATCGAGCGATTGCGGATTCAGTACGGAACCTCCTTTGGCTACCCGCTTTCGACGATTTCTGCCCACGTATCCACATCGCCCAACCATCAGAACGGAAGAACGACGCCATTTAAGACCCGGGGAATCTGCGCCATGCAGGGCACCTTTGGCTACGAGCTGGATTTAAGCAAGCTCGCGCCGGAGGAAAAAGAGCAGGCAGCAGAGCAGATCCGTTTTTATAAAGAGCATTACGAGCTGTTTCAGTTCGGCCGGTACTATCGGCTGAGCAGCCCGTTTGCACGCGGAAATTATACCGCGTGGGAATTTGCGGATGCGGAGAAGCGAGAGGCAATCGTATCCGTAGTATTTACAGATCTTCACGCAAATCCAAAGACAGATATCGTTTTCCTTTGCGGCCTGCAGAATGATCGCAGGTACAGGATGTACCTGGATGGACAAATGCAGGGGACGTATACGGGGGCAGCGCTGATGAACGCTGGAATCCGCCTGCCCATCCCGAAAGAAAACTACGACGCATATCAATTCTATTTGAAGGAAGAGGTGTAAAAAATGGCAGAAATCATTTTGAACCACATTAAAAAAGTATATCCAAATATCGAAGGCAAGAAGAAAAAAGGCGAACCGGAAAAGAAGAGCAACCTCCTTGTAACGGAAGAAGGCGTACTCGCGGTGCAGGATTTCAACCTGCACATTAAAGATAAGGAATTCATCGTGCTGGTCGGTCCATCCGGATGCGGAAAATCCACCACGCTGCGCATGGTAGCAGGCCTGGAGGGAATCAGCGGCGGCGATTTGATGATCGACGGCAAAAAGGTCAATGACGTAGAGCCCAAGGATCGGGATATCGCCATGGTATTCCAGAATTATGCGCTCTATCCCCACATGACGGTCCGCGGCAACATGGAATATCCGCTGAAGCTGCAGAAGATGGCGCCAGAGGAGATGCGGCAGCGCGTGGAAGAAGCGGCGGAAATTTTAGGAATTACCCAGTATCTGGAGCGCAAGCCCAAGGCCCTGTCCGGCGGTCAGAGGCAGCGCGTAGCCATCGGGCGCGCCATCGTCAGAAACCCGAAGGTGCTGCTGATGGACGAACCGCTGTCCAACCTGGACGCCAAGCTGCGCAATCAGATGCGCGCTGAAATCATCAAGCTGCGTCAGAAAATCGACGCCACGTTTATTTACGTAACTCACGACCAGACGGAAGCCATGACGCTGGGCGACCGCATCGTCATTATGAAGGACGGCGTAGTCATGCAGATCGGGACGCCGCAGGAGGTGTTCGACCATCCGGCAAACACCTTCGTCGCCGGCTTTATCGGTATGCCGCAGATGAATATATTCGATGCCGAGCTTCTAGAAAAGAACGGAACCTACAGCGTAAAGCTGGCGGATCTGGAAATTGAACTGTCGCCGGAAAAACAGCAGCGGTTAAAGGCCAACGAAGTAAAGGCGCAGTCCATTACGCTGGGCATCCGTCCGGAGCACATTACGCTGGCAAAAAAAGCAGAAAAATCGCTGAAAGGAACCATCGAAGTATCCGAGATGATGGGAAGCGCCATCCACCTGCATGCCACAGCCTATGGCAAGGATACCATTATGATTATCCAGACGATGAATCTGACAGAAGAAGAGAAAAACAGTATTTCCATCGGCAAGGAAATTCACTTTGCCTTCAGTGGAAATATGATCCATGTATTTGGAAAGGATGGGGCAAATCTGGAAGCTTGATGCGACAGGAGGCTCTAAAAAAGCTCCGCAGAGGATTGCATCTGCGGAGCTTTTCGATATATCATATACAATAGGCAGCTTGCCGGACAATTTCGCGATGGAGGGGATGTGACATGTTGCTTGAAGAATACAGAAAAGCCAAAAAGCTTGGCAATGCGCAGTACAGAAGAGCGCTTTCCCGGGGAGAGACGCCCCATCCGCAGGCCTTGGACGAGATATTAAAAGAGAAAAAGACCGTCGGCGAGGTGGAGCTTGGCGTTACTGAAATTCCCATGCAGCTGATCGTAGGAACCAAGGGCGTCGGCAGACAGGGTGCGCTGAGCCCCGAATTTTTGCCACTGTTCGATGAAGATTCGGAATTTGCAGGAAAGTGGATGCGCCTTTACGATTCGCAGATGGAAGAGGGCATCCGCGAGCCGATTATCGCCTACGAATATAAAAACCGGTTTTACGTTCAGGAGGGGAGCAAGCGCGTCAGCATTATGAAATACCTGAAAATGCCTTCCATCCTGGCCTCTGTAATCCGAATCCTCCCCGAAAAGGAAGATACGGCAGAAGGCAGAAAATACGAGGAATTTCTGGCCTTTTATCAGCAGACAAGGCTGAACGAAATCCTGTTTTCCGAGCCGGGCAGCTATACAAAGCTGCTGCAGGCCATGGGAAAGGACTGGGATTCGCAGTGGTCGGAAGAGGAAATCCGGCGGCTGAAAAACGTGTTTTACCACTTCTGCGTCATGTACAGCAGCATGAGCGGGGAGCAGAGCCCGGAGGTGATCGGCGATGCCTTTCTCCGCTGCCTTACGATTTTCCCCTACGAGGAGCTGAAAGAAAAAACCTCGTATGAAATCGGCAAGGAGATTAAAAAAATAAAAGAGGAAATCGAACCCCAGGCGCTTTCTGCCGGAGTAGAGCATATCATGGAGCCCCAGGCTTCCGAAGCTTCTTTTGTAACAAAGCTTCTGCCAATCGCCAAAAAGAAGCTGAAGGTAGCGTTTATCTACGACGGGCTGATCCAGGAATCCGGCTGGACCGGCGCCCACGAGTTGGGGCGCATGCAGGTGGAGACGCGCTTTAAGGATGAATTTACCACCACGGCCTTCGAAAATATCCAGTCGGGCGATCAGGCGGAGGATATCATCGAACGGGCCATCGCTGAAGGGAATACCGTGATTTTTACCACGACACCGGTGCAGATTCAGTCGACCATCAAGGCGGCATTAAAGCATCCGGATGTATATTTTTTTAACTGCTCGTTAAACTATCCTTACAAGTCCGTGCGCACTTACGAGGTCCGATCCTACGAGGTCAAATTTCTCCTGGGCCTGATTGCGGGCATTATGTCGGAGGACGATACCATAGGATACGAAGCCGACTACCCGATTTACGGAAATGTGGCGAACATCAACGCCTTTGCCATCGGGGTGCAGATGGTAAAGCCGCAGGCGAAAGTGCGGCTGCACTGGCGATGCGTAAAAGAAGAATACCAGAGCGGGCAGAAGGGCGAGGGCATTATCCTGGCAAAGGAAACCACCATGCCCGAGGGGGCCGAACGCCTGTACGGGCTGTATCAGCAGCTTGATGGAACGAATGTGCGGCTGGCTGCCGGCGTTACCGACTGGGGAAAATTTTACTGCCGCATTTTGGAGCTGATCGCAGACGGCACCTGGAAAAAACAGACAGGAAAGAGCAAGCGGTCGCTGAACTACTGGTGGGGCTTTTCCGCGGGAGTGGTAGAACTGGTCTGCTCCAAGCAACTGCCCTGTGGAACGAAAAAACTGGTCGATAAATTCAGGCGCTTTCTTTCCTGGGGCGTTTACCATCCCTTTGAGGGCGTGATTTACGATCAGGAAGGAAGGGCTCACGGCAGCGAAGATGTCGTGCTAGACCTGGAGGAAATCATCACCATGAACTGGCTTTGCGAAAATGTTGTCGGGCGGATTCCCGTAAAAGAGGAATTGACAGAAAAAGCGCAGGAATTAGTGGCGTTGCAGGGCGTGCTGGAGGAAACCGTATGAATATCTTAGTCGTTTCCGATGTGGAATCCCCGTCGCTTTGGGAATACTATCAGCCGGAGAAGATAAAGAGCATCGATTTGATTGTATCCTGCGGCGACCTCGATCCGGAATACCTGTCCTTTCTGGTAACGATGGCCAACTGCCCGCTGTACTACGTACACGGCAACCACGACGGCAGGTACGACACCCATCCGCCGGAGGGCTGCGAGTGCATCGAAAACAGAATTATAGTGCATCAGGGCGTGCGGATTCTGGGGCTGGGCGGTTCGCACCGCTACAGCGGCGGCACGCACCAATATACGCAGCAGGAGATGGAGTGGCGCAAGCGAAAACTGTGGAAAAAGCTGAGAAAGCACGGCGGCATCGACATCCTCTTAACGCATGCGGCTGCCAGCGGTATCGACGATGCCGAAGACCTCGCCCACCAGGGATTTTCGGCATTTACCCAGTTGATTGATAAATATGCGCCCAAATACTTCGTCCACGGCCACATTCACCTAAACTGTGCCAGCAGCCGTCACGTGCGCCGGATGCAGTATAAAGAAACCACCATCATCAACGGATACGAAACGTATAAATTCTGTTATGAAACGGGCGAGCCTCTGTAAGAGGCCGCCCGATGACTTCAGCGCCGGTATTGCGCCGGCGTTTTTTATATTGACAGAAAAATCAGATGAATATATAATTAAAAGGTAAATAGTTAAAAAGTAAATTATTTAAGAGGTGTTGTTACATGGAAGGCAGCGTAGAGGATATCATCGAGAGGTCGGAGCCTGCGGAAAAGGTTATGGCCTCGGCACAGCAGCTGAGAAAGGCGTATGAAAAGGCCTGCAAGGAGACGCGGCAGGAGTACAAACTGACGCAGAACGAATGGGAGGTCATGCGTTTTTTGTGGAAGAATCCGGAGTTCAACAGCGCGAGGGATATTGCCGACAGCCAGTCCGTCTCGCGGTCGCTGGTCTGTAAATCCGTAGAAGCCCTGGAAAAACGGCGGCTTTTAGCCGTGCAGCCGGATGCGGAGGACAGGAGATATGTAAGGCTGTATCTGACCGAAGAAGCAAGGGATATTCTCAGGCAATCATTTTTTCAGGAAACGGAGTTTCTCAAAATGGTATTTCAGAACGTCAGCTCGGAAGAACAGGATTTGTTTTTCTGCGTGCTGGGAAAGATACGAGAAAATGTGAAACGAGTAATGGAGACAGAAAGCGCACCGTAGGCGACAGCACCAAAAGGAGGGAAATGAATGAAATGGGAAGAGAATTTAATGCAGGTGGTTACAACAGCAGAAGAATTGAAGCACAAGCTGCGCCTGACGGATGCGGAAGCTGAGAAAATGCAGAAGATCATCGACAGATATCCCATGGCGATACCGCCGTATTACCTGTCGCTGATCGACCCTGACGATGCAGGCGATCCCATCCGGAAAATGTGCGTTCCATCCGTTGAGGAATTCGATACAGGGGGAAGCTTCGATACCAGCGGAGAGGCGCAGAATACCGTTACTGTGGGCCTGCAGCACAAATACGGGCAGACAGCCATGGTGCTGTCCACACAAAACTGCGCTATGTACTGCCGCCACTGTTTCCGCAAGCGCTTAATAGGGTTTCCGGAGGCAGAGGTCATGCGCCAGATGGATGAGATTCTGGCCTATATCAGAGAGCACACGGAGCTGAATAATGTGCTGATTTCCGGCGGCGATTCATTTCTCAACAGCAATCGGGTGCTAAAGCGGTATTTGAGCGAATTATCGCAGATGGAGCACATAGAGCTGATCCGCTTCGGCACGAGGATTCCCGTGGTGTTTCCCGAACGAATCTGCGGCGATCCGCAGCTTTTGGAGCTGTTGAAAACATACAGCAAAAAGAAACAGATTTATATCGTTACGCAGTTTAACCATCCAAAGGAAATTACAGAAGAATCGACCCGCGCGGTCCGGATGCTGCGCGAAGCGGGGACCACCGTAAAAAACCAGACAGTGCTTCTAAAAGGCGTAAATGACGACGGCGAGGTGCTGGCGACGCTTCTTTCGAAATTAGTAAGCATCGGCGTCGTTCCCTATTACGTATTCCAGTGCCGCCCGGTTACCGGTGTAAAATCGCAGTTTCAGGTACCGATTGCCCGGGGGTATGGGATTGTGGAGAAAGCGAAATCCATGCAGAATGGACAGGGAAAGTGCATTCGCTATGTTATGTCCCACGAGACGGGAAAAATCGAAATCCTGGGCAGGGCTTCCGACCGGGAATGGCTGTTTAAGTACCATCAGGCCAAGGAAAAGGCCGACGAGGCCAGGCTTTTTACAGAGGAGCTGGCCGATGGACAGTGCTGGCTTTGAGGAGAACTAATTTCGATTTTTACGCATATAATATGGAAAATTCAGTACAGGACTTCTGCTTGCGGAAGTCCTGCATTTGCGATACAGAATATACACAGTGCAGCCGTTTTCCGAA